>CAJOGH010000145.1:0-2254 GCA_905233865.1 uncultured Atopobiaceae bacterium | reverse complement strand
AACCTTGACCTCACGCTGGCGTGGAAGAAGAACGAGTACACGCTCGCCTATGACGCCAATGGCGGCGACGGGTCCATTGACAGCCAGGTGCTGGGCTACGACGACGCGATCGACGCGCTGGGCACGGTCGAGAGCGGCATTACGCGCGCGGGATACACCCTTGCCGGTTGGGCGGTCACGCCTACGGCGACTACGCCGCGCTACGCCCTTGGGCAGGAGGGACTCTCGAAGCTCTCGGCCATCGACGGTGACACGGTGACGCTCTACGCCGTCTGGACCGCAAACTCCTACAAGGTCAACTTTGACCCCCGTCCCGCAGACGGTGGCGTGGCCTATGGCAACGCCGGCTCCGGGTTCGTCGTGTCCGGCGGCATCGCTTCCAAGTCCATGGTCTACGACTCGGGCTATGAGCTGCCCACGGACCCGTCAGTGCAGGCAGGCTACAAGTTCTGCGGCTGGTACACCCAGCCCACCGATGGCGGGGTGCGCGTGAACGCGGGTGACCTTGTGAGCGTCACCCGTGAGACCACGGTCTACGCACAGTACGTGAAGGCACAGACCTACTATGTCATTGCCACCGACGAGGACGGTGACGGCAACAAGGACAAGCTGCTGTTCTCGGCGACCAAGCCCGCGTCCGGCACGCTGGGGACCGACTACTATGCGCCTTCCACAACCGAGGTGTGGGGCGCCGAGGCAGTTCCCTGGTATTCGATCCGCATGAGCATCACAAAGGTCGAGTTTGACCCCACGTTCCAGAGCATCCGTCCCGTCTGTATGGACCACTGGTTCATGGAGTTCAAAAACCTGACCGCCTTCGAGGGGCTGGGCTACCTGAACACAAGCCGCGTCACCTCGATGATCAACACGTTCCGCTTCCTTTACAATCTGACCGACCTCGACCTTTCGTCGTTTGACACCTCTAACCTCATTACCATCCAAGACACCTTCGCCAACTGCACGGGGCTCAAGAGCGTCAGCATCTCCGGATGGGATTGCTCGCAGGTCGTCTCGTTCCGCGCCATCTTCAATGGGTGCACCAACCTCGAGTCTGCCAACCTGTCGGGAGTCAAGGCCCTCAATGCCAGGTGGCTCTACTACTTCTTCCAGAACTGCGGCAAGCTCAAGGTCGCCGACTTCACCGGCTTTGACATGAACAAGATCACGCTAGGATGCACGATGTTCTCCAACTGCACCAGCTTGCAGACCATCCTCGTCCAGGACGGCTCTGACACGACCGTTCTGGAGGAGTCCAACGACGGCATCCGAGACACCTTCCTCAACTGCTCGAGCCTGTCGGGCAAGTACTACGCGGCTGGGAGCACCACGCCGGTCAAGACCTTTGCGTTCCAGGGCAACGCGGCCTCGGGGAGCGTGGACGACCGCGTCGCTGCATATAAGCGCTATGCGGTGGCGTGCACGCCCAAGGCAAACGGCTACTACACGCCCGTCACGAAGTACAACTCGTACAAGATCTGCTATCACTACAACGCGCCTGACGGCAGCGACATGACAAACGAGGTCCAGGCGCTTCCGCATGCACTTCTCGGCAGCTATGGCTCGATTGCAAAGGCGCTGTGGAGCTTCCCGGGCTACACTGCTACCGAGTGGAACACGAAGGCTGACGGGGAGGGCGAGAAGTACGAGCCCAACGGCACGCTCAACGCACAGACCGAGCCTGTGATGGGGGAGACGCTCGACCTGTACCTGCAGTGGAAGCCCAACACGTACACCGTCAAGTTTGACGCCAACGGCGGCAAGGGCGAGATCGCCGACATGCCCGACGTCGGCTTCAGTGACGAGCTTGCGGTGCCGAGCGCGACCGATGGCATCACGCGCGATGGCTATGACCTGGCCGGCTGGGCCCTCTCGCCCAACGCGTCCGCATCCGATACCAGCAGCTACTATGGGCTGGGGTCCTCAGTCAGCCAGCTGACGTCGGTCGACGGCGACTCGGTCACGCTCTATGCCGTGTGGAGGGGACCCAAGTCATACAAGGTGACCTTCGACGCGGGCGAGCGCGGCACCTTCCAGACGGCGCCTGCGGGCTTTACCAAGCAGAGCGACACGGTGGTCTACTCGACCCAGACCTATGGCGGCCAGTTCAACGTCCCCGCTGACTCCGCGGTCACCTGCTCCACGGGCTATGTCTTTGCCGGCTGGTACACGGCTCCCGAGGGCGGCTCGCTCATCTCGGGCGCCGACACGATGACCATCGCGGACGACTCCATGCGGCTCTATGCACAGTACGCCC
>CAJOGH010000144.1:1561-5116 GCA_905233865.1 uncultured Atopobiaceae bacterium | reverse complement strand
GCTCGTGTGCGGTCGCGTGCGCGAGCTCATCTGCGCCAAGGCCATGGCCCAGCGCGGCGGTTCCACCAACGACCTCATGCGCGAGCTGGGAAAGCAACAGTTCCAGGTGCGCAACCACATGCGCTGGGCATCGCGCTTTGACATGGACGAGCTTGTGGGGATCCTGCTGGCGTGCGAGCGCTGCGACCTTGCCCTCAAGGGATCCGAGGACTCTGACGCCGCCTTCGTCCGCCTGATCTGCGAGTTCGCGGCCTAGCTGCTGGCGGCTCTTGTCGCCCCGCGGCGGAAAACCACACAATACTTCAAGTCTGTCGCTATATACGACTGGACTCGAAGTATTGTGTGCTTTAGGGGCTCGCCTCAGCCGGTTACCGCGCCCCTCACCGCCATGTCAACAAAAAGAAGGCCCCGGCAGCACCCGGGACCCTCTCCACGTTCGTATGTGCGTCAAGCTACTTGATGGTGTTGACCAGCTTGGCGATGCCGCTCTTGCGCTTGGCGGCCTGGTTCTTGTGGATGATGCCCTTGCTGGCAGCCTTGTCCAGCAGACGGGACGCCTTGTTGAGGGCCTCGTTGGCCGCTGCGGCGTCGTTGGCCTCGACGGCCTGACGGACCTTCTTGACCTCGGTCTTGAGCTCGGAGCGCACGGCCTTGTTGCGGATGCGGGCCTTCTCGGCGGTCTTGATGCGCTTCTTCTGAGACTTGATGTTAGCCACGGACAGTTCCTTTCGATGACACTAGAAATAGACCACTTGTGAGAGACGTTGAGACAACTTGCGCGAGTATAGCACGTCCGCGCCGAATTCGGCTATCATCAAGCGCATGACTACAACAGACACCACACATATCCGCAACTTTTCCGTGATTGCCCACATCGACCACGGCAAGTCCACCATCTGCGACCGCATCCTGGAGTCCACGCACACCGTGGAGGCGCGCGACATGGAGGCCCAGCTGCTGGACTCTATGGACATCGAGCGCGAGCGCGGCATCACGATCAAGTCCAACGCCGTGCGCGTGGAGTATGCCTCCGACGACGGGCAGACCTATCACCTCAACCTCATCGACACCCCGGGTCACGTGGACTTTTCCTACGAGGTCTCGCGCTCCCTGGCGGCGTGCGAGGGCGCGGTGCTCGTGGTCGACGCGACGCAGGGCGTGGAGGCGCAGACGGTCTCCAACGCGATGCTGGCCTTCAATGCCAACCTGGAGATCGTGCCCGCCATCAACAAGATCGACCTGCCCAGCGCGCAGCCCGACATGTGCCGCGAGCAGATAGAGGAGAATCTCGTGATCCCCGCCGACGACGCCGTGTGCGTGTCGGGCAAGACCGGCGAGAACATCCACGAGCTGCTCGAGGCCATCGTGCACCAGATTCCCGCGCCCAAGGGCAATGCGGACGCGCCGCTCAAGGCACTCATCATCGACTCCTACTTTGACGCCTACCGCGGCGTGGTCGCCATCGTCCGTGTCTTTGACGGCTGCCTGCGCAAGGGCGAGCACGCCCACCTCATGGCCCTGGACGAGGACTTCCTCATCGAGGAGGTTGGCGTCAAGCGCCCTGCCGAGACGCCCTTGCCCGAGCTTGGCGTGGGCGAGGTTGGGTATTTGGTCACGGGTCTCAAGGACCCCGCCCTCGTGCGCGTGGGCGACACCGTCACGGGTACGACCGCCCGCTGCGACGAGCCCTGCGCGGGCTACCGTGAGGCCAAGCCCATGGTCTTCACCGGCCTCTTTCCCATTGACAACAACCGATACGAGGACCTGCGCGAGGCCCTGGAGAAGCTGCGGCTCAACGACCCTGCCATCACCTGGGAGCCCGAGACCTCCGTGGCCCTGGGCTTTGGCTTCCGCGTGGGCTTCTTGGGCCTGCTTCACATTGAGGTCGTCAAGGAGCGCCTGGAGCGCGAGTTCGAGCTCGACCTCATTGCCACGAGCCCCAGCGTGGACTACCACGTCTTCACGACCTCGGGAGAGATGCTCGAGATCACCAGCCCCCAGGACCTTCCCGCGCCCGAGAAGATCGAGCGCATCGAGGAGCCCTTCCTCAAGGTCAAGGTCATCGTGCCGCCCGACTACGTGGGCGCGGTCATGGACCTGACCGTGGAGCACCGCGGCATCTTCAACGACATGGTCTACATCTCCGAGAACACCGTGGAGATGCACTGGTCCATGCCGCTCTCCGAGCTCATCCTGGACTACTTTGACCAGCTCAAGAGCCGTACCAAGGGCTATGCCTCGCTCGACTACGAGTACGACGACTACCGCGCTTCCGACCTGGTGCGCCTCAAGATCCTTCTGGCCGGCGAGGAGGTGGACGCCCTGTCGTTCATCATCCATCGCGACAAGGCCTACGCGCGCGGCAAGGCGCTCTGCGAGAAGCTCAAGGAGATCATCCCGCAGCAGCTCTTTGAGGTGCCCATCCAGGCCGCGCAAGGTGGCCGCATCATCGCCCGCACGACGGTCCGCGCCCGCCGCAAGGACGTGCTCGCAAAGTGCTACGGCGGCGACATCTCCCGCAAGCGCAAGCTGCTGGAGAAGCAGAAGGAGGGCAAGAAGCGCATGAAGGCCATCGGTTCGGTCGACGTGCCGCAGGAGGCCTTCATGGCGATCCTCAAGACCGACGAGTAACGACTTGGGCCGACAAGAGCCTGCGCCTGCCAGTTACAGGTCGCGCGCGCCCTTGAGCCCGTAGGCGCCCGTGGCACTTTGCGCAGCATCTACGATGGCGCGCTCGAGCGCGCGCGTGGCGTGCGCGCCGATGACGTCCATCGGCCAGCTCTTGTCGCCTGTGGCCATGACGAAGATGGTGTCCCCGTCGTTGGTCGTGTGCGTGGGGCGGATGGTGTGCGCGTAGGCGTCGGCGGCCATCTGCGCGACCTTGGTGGCCTCGGCCTTGGTAAGCCGCGCGTTCGTAACCACGCAGGAGATGGTGGTGTTGGTGCGGGGAAATGGCTCCTGCGGGGAGTCAAGCGGCATTGCGGCTGTTCTACTGAGGAGCGTCTGCTTGGTGCTCTGCAGCGTTTGGCCGTCGTCGGCAAGCTGGCCAGCCAGGATTTGGCCGGTGTGCGGGTTAACCACATCCCCACAGGCGTTCACTGCCGCTACGGCACCGCAGACGAGCGACCCCGCAAAGCGCACCGCCTCGCCCAAACCGCACTTCATGGCGTGCATGGGTCCATTGAGCTTGCCAACCGTGCAGCCTGTGCCGGCACCGACGTTGCCTCGTTCGAGAGGAGCCCGCTCGATGGGCGCCACATTAACCTGTTCGAGCGCTTTCGCGACTGCAGAGGCGCCGTCTGCCATGGTGGGCCTGCAGGAGGGATCGCCAACGGGAAGGTCGAAGTTGTGGAGTACAAACAACAGAAGTCTGTCAAAAAGAAATGATCACCTACGAAACGATTGTGGCCGGGGAGCCTACCACCGAGCAGTTGGAGGAGTTCAAGAATTACGCCTCCGTCAATTCTGCGGCTACCGATGCCCTTCTGATGTCGATGCTCAAGAGCGCGATGCTCGCGGTTGGAGAGTGGGAGGATGTCAGTCTGTTGGCTTGCA
>CAJOGH010000144.1:0-1537 GCA_905233865.1 uncultured Atopobiaceae bacterium | reverse complement strand
GGGAATGTGCCTACGAGCCGGTTCGGCTGTTCGGAACCCCGGACGAAGTTCTGGGGATGGTTGACGGACGGGGCGAGGATGTGACCGGGACCCTTGTCGGTCGGGATGTGATCCTCGGAGGGCCAGCCGCCAATCTGGTAGTGACCTACACCACGAAAGTGAGCGAGGGCGATCTATCAAGATTTCTGCCGAAGGTGTACCGATATGCGGTCGCCTTGTATGATGGCGAGGAGGCTCCTGTGTTGAACCGAATACTGACGGAACGATGATCGGGCAGGGAATCGGATCGAGAAGGTACAACGATACGATCATGTTGACCTATTCCAGACCCACGGCAGGGACCCTGGGGCATCCCGTTATGGGTGTGACTTCGGATGTGATGGAGGTTTTCGCCTCTGTTCAAAGGATGAGCGCGACCAAAACGATGATGACTTTCGAGCAGGCTGATGCCGTCGGTCTGGAGATCGAGTTCCGAAACCCCGGGGATGTTGTGTACAACGGAATCCGTTGGAACGGACACAACATCTATTTCTCAGAGCCGGAAAGATTGGACAATCGTGGGAGGATCGTCCGAGTACAAGGATGGTACCAGGTAGATAACCCGAAAATCGCGTAAACAGATGGAGGTTTCGATCACGGGCCAGCAAGAGTTGTTCAACGCGCTCAAAAATTTCGAGCAACAAGCGGTGTTGCAAGATGCCGATCGTGCGCTCAAGAGGGCGGGCATGAATATCATTGCCGAGGCTCAGATGAACCTCCGAAACAATCACACGAACACCACGGGAAGGTTGTCGCAGTCTGGTAGAGTCCAGAAGACGAGCGAGGCCGGAGGTGGTTATGATGTCGGCTTTCTGTCTGGAGAGGGGAATTACGCCGGGGCGGTGGAGTTCGGACGGAGACCGGGGAAGATGCCGCCGCCTGAGGCGATGGCGCAGTATGTCTACAAGAAACACCACTTGTCGGACAGAAAGAAGGCCCGTGCCTGGGGTTGGGCCTTGGCAAAGTCGATCGGGCAGAAGGGCACGAAACCGCACCCATATTTCGCCCCGGCTGTGACCAAAAGCCAGGCAATGATCGTGAGAGAAATCACGGAATCGATACAGAGAACAATTAACCGACTGACAACGAATGTATAGGTCCGCTTACAAACCCGTTTTTGAGGAGTTGAACCGACGGCTTGCCCGGAGCGGTGTCTATGTCGGTAACACGGCAGGCTACCCGAGGGTGGAAGTCCACTCGATCGTGGAGAATCAGCCCACCGACAAGGGAGCCTCCGTGCGTGTCTTGTCTTGTGTTCTGGAGTCGATGAGCGCGACCTCTATGGAGGAGGCCGCAACGATGAATGAGTACAACCTGGGAGTCTTGCAGGACTTCCGTTACGAGGGTGCTTATTCTGAGGATTTCAGCGAGGACTTTCAACTGACCGGGCAGTTTCGTCTGGTTGGTGTGGTCTGGACCGGGATGTCAGAGATGGCAGACATGAGCGACACACAAATGATCCTTTACCGGGTCTTGCAGAATGTGGATATTTACATAC
>CAJOGH010000143.1 GCA_905233865.1 uncultured Atopobiaceae bacterium | reverse complement strand
ATACCGGCGCCGTTCTCGTCAAAGCCGCCGGTGACCCTACCCGTCTGGCCAGAACTGGAGTCGCGGATGATAAGCGTACCCTTGTTGACATCCAAGGCATGGCCACCGTTGTCCTCGTCCAGGGAGGCGAGGTTGCGGTTGATGGCGTGGCCGGCGAGGTCGATGGTGATGGTCGCGCCCTCGCGCACGAACGCGATCGTGCGCTCGCCATCGCCTGCGACCACGTCCTCCGTGAGGGTGATCGTGTGGTCGCTCGCGATGTCGTTGACGGCCGCCTGCAAGCCCGCCCAGCTGCCCACCTCGAAGTCGCCTTCTGCCTGAGGAGCAAGAGTGATGGGTGCCGCAGGCTGTGCGGGTGTAGCGCGCTGCGTGGAAGCCTCAGGCTGTGCGGGTTTCACGGGCGTCTCAGGCTGCACAGGTGTCGCGGGCTCGCTCAGAGTCTCTGGCGCAGGCACGCTAGACAAAGAATCTGCGACAACCGATGCTGCGTCACCCGTGACCGCAGGTATCGAAGACACGTCCGAGACAGCATTGTCCTCAGGCATGACTCCAGGAGTCGCACTGGGCGGCGTCACGGTTTCGGGCGCAGGAGCCTGCTGCGCGCCAATCGCCGACACAACAGCGTCAGCGGCCTCGCTAGCTTGCTGCGCATAGACCCGCAGCGCCTGCGTGTGCCAGACACTGGTAGCCAGCAGGATGGACATTGCAATGCGAAATCCTGTGTGTGCGCGCTTCATGACGGCACCCCTGCCTTCAAAAGATGCTCAGTGATACCTGTCATCATGATATGAAGAATTTGCAGCTATATTTCAAACAATTCCAGAGACGGTATGAACAAGCCGTCTGACGTGGAAACTCATCGCTTGAAAGGCCTATCCAAGCAAGAAGGCCGCGACAGGGAATGCGCGCACTCAGCTACAGGATGCGCGCTCCGCTCGTGTGGTGAGAAGCCTCAAGCTGTTCGCACAGCGTGTCGTGGAACCCAGCGATGACGCTCCACACGTGTGCAGAGCGGCGCCACGCGGCATGAATCCAGTAGGTGGCCTCCGGCCCAAGCGCTATCGTGCGCATGCGGCCCAGGTCACCATCGGGGAAGGCGGTCTGAACCAGCTCGCGCGGACAGAAGCAGGCGCCCACGCCGCGACGCGCAAGGGCCACGAGGGTCTCGGAGTTCTTGGAGCGCACGGCCACCGTGGGCGTCACGCCGCTCTCCTCAAAAACGCGCCAGGCCACGTCACCGGGGACGTCGGTCTTGCCCAGCAGCAGGTAGGGCATGTCCTTGAGCGGCGCCAGGCTGCCCGTGCGCTCGACCTGGGCGCACACGTCGTCGGCGCGCTGACCGTAGAGCTCGTCCAGGAGGTCCTGGCTCACCAGGAGCACGACCTCCTCGCGGTACAGGTCGCGGACGACAAGGGAGCTCTGGCTCGCGGGCACGGTGGCGACGACCATGTCCAGGTAACCTTCCTTGAGCTTGTCCACGAGCCAGTCGTTCTCCCCCTCCACGAGCTCGACCGCGATGCCGGGGTGCGCGGCCTGGAAGCTGGCGATGGAGGCGGGCATGATGATGTGGCCACGCGTGGCCGCGATGCCCACGCGCAAATTGCCGCGCTCGTCGGAGGCGATGTCACGAAACTCCTGGCGCATGGCGCGTGCCTCGTTCTGGAACCGGTGCGCGTAGTCCAAGAAGACCTCGCCCGCATACGTCAGTTCGAGCGGCACGCGTCGGTCCACGAGCGTGCAGCCCAGCTCCTGCTCAAGGCCGGCGACATGTGCGGAGAGTGTCTGCTGCGTGACGCCCACGCGCGCCGCCGCATGCGTGAAGCTCTTCTCCTCAGCTACGGCTATGAAGTAATCCATGGAGGAGAAATTCATTTCCAGTCCCTCTTTCCGTATATTCGGAGCGTACGCCTGAGTCTCACCTGCGGTTTTTAATACAAGTACAATTTGTACTATACACGTAATATATCAGTTGGACTGTAGGTTTGGAGCAGACTATTCTTCCTTTGGAAGCCAACGTCAAAGGAGAGCCAGCCCATGGTCCAGTCAGTCCTGCTCTGCGCATTCGCCGCCCTGCTCGTGGGTGGCATCGTCGTGGGCGCTCCCCTGCTGGCTCTTCTCGCCATCGGCCTCGTGATGTTTGCCGGCTACGCCGTCTGGCGCGGTGCCGGCCCCCGCGAGCTCGCCTCCATGTGCACCGAGGGCATGGGCAGCGTGGCGCCCGTGCTGCTCCTGTTCGTGATCATCGGCGCGCTCACCGCCTCGTGGCGCGCGGCCGGCACCATCCCCGCCATCACCTGCTGGTCGGCCTCGCTCGTGAGCCCCTCGACCCTCGTGGTCCTGGCCTTCCTGCTGTGCTGCGGCATGTCCATCCTCACCGGCAGCTCCTTTGGCGCGAGCGCCACCGTGGGCGTCGTGTGCATGACCATCGGCACCGCCATGGGCTGCAACCCTGCCCTGCTGGGTGGCGCGGTCCTCTCTGGCTCCTTCTTTGGCGACCGTTGCTCGCCCATGTCCTCGTCGGCCGTGCTTGTGGCCAACCTCACCAACACCAGCGTGGACGAGAACGTGAGGCGCATGGCTCGCTCATCCATGGTGCCCCTGGCGCTCGCGATCGCGGTCTACGGCATCCTGGGCGCCCTAGGCGCCGGCGAGGCCAACGTGCCTGACTTCGCCTCGGCGTTCTCGATCGTCTTCGACCTGTCGTGGGTCGTCGTGCTGCCCGTGGTGGCCGTCCTCGTCCTGCTTGCCGCCCACGTGAGCGTGCGCACCACCATGCTCGTGAGCCTGGGGCTTGCCTGCTGCATCTGCGTGGGCGTCCAGCACATGGGCATCCTGGAGCTCGCGCGCACCCTCGTGTTTGGCTACGAGTGCACGATGCCCTCCATCTCCACGATGGTCAGCGGCGGCGGCGTGGTGTCCATGCTCGACGTCTTCCTCGTGGTGGCGCTCGCCTCCACCTACTCGGGGATCTTCCGACACACCGACCTTCTCTGCGGCCTCAAGGCCCACATCGACAACCTGGCCCGCCGCACGACGCCCTTCATCGGCGTGCTGCTGACCGGCCTGGTGACCACGTTCATCTCCTGCGACCAGGTCGTGGCTGTCATGCTCACCAACCAGCTCTGTGAGAGCTGCGAGCGCAACGACTCCGCACTCGCCCTCGACCTGGAGAACAGCGTCGTGATCCTGCCTGCGATCGTGCCCTGGTCAACCTCGTGCATCGGCATCCTGGGCTTCATCGGCGCGCCCGTGGCCGCCATCGGCGCCGCGCTCTTTGTCTTCCTCGTGCCCGCCTGGACGCTCGTGCTGTCACTGCTCACCAGGCGCGACCCCAGCTTCGTCGACGGTCGGGCGGCGCACGCCTGTGGCCTGGACGAGCGCGACGACACGCGCAAGTGGGCCACCTCCAAGGCTGCCTAGCCCTCTAGCGACAAGAGCCAACGCTCCGGCATCTCCTGTCGTGGGCGCCGCCCATATGCCGAGCTCCGGCGAGCTGTCGCGCAAAGGGCGCGCGCCAGCCGCTGCGCACCCGCTTCCGCTGCGAGAGGCGGCTGGCTCGC
>CAJOGH010000142.1 GCA_905233865.1 uncultured Atopobiaceae bacterium | reverse complement strand
CCATTCGCAAAAGGCCAGGTGACAACCTTACAGCTCTTATCGGCATGGCGAGAAGAGCTTGAATTAGCTGCAGTTTTACCACCCTGGAGAGTAACTTCGAACACGAGATGGCCCAAATGCACGACATGACGCTCTGGGGTGGCGACGATGTGATCCATAACGGGACTTGTCCCAAGCGAAGGCGCCTCACACGGCTAAGCCGAGCGCCCCTTGCCAATGTGAGCCACGAGACCAGCTGCCGCTCAAAGGCACGCGCCTACGGCAGCGTGAGCAAGAACTCGAGGGCGCGGAGACGGGCATCAGTGCAGGTGACGGCCCAGGAGTGAGCGAGGGCAAGCAGATGGGTGGCCGTGCGTGCGTCTGGTGGCTCAGCGTCAAGCTGGTCGTAGGTATGCGTGAGGTAAGCCCGGAGCCACGAGAGCTCCACTCCCGATATGGCCTCGGCACCCTCCACGCCGCTCGCGCAGCTTGAGCACAGCACTCCCCCGGCGCGGCTCGAGAACCTGCTCACCTGCTCGTCGTCACAGGCGACGCAGGTATCGAGCTGAGGCATCCAGCCGCCGTGGGAGAGCAGCTTGAACACGAACGAGCCCACCACGCAGTCAAGCGCGGCACGGCTCGTGGCAACCTCGCAGGAGCGCAACGCGCGGTCGAGGATCGCAAAGACGAACGGGTCCTCCATGTCCTCAAAGGTCGAGACGGCCGCCACCTCGCACAGACACGATGCCGCCGCCACACGCCCTAGGTCGCCGCGGATGGCGGGATACGAGGTAACAAGGCTCGCCTCTGTCACGATGTCCAGGGACTTGCCACGGGCCAGGAGAAAGTCGCACACGCAAAAGAGGTCGCAACGGCCAGCCAGCCTGCCACCAGGCTTGCGGCCGCCCTTGGCCACCGCGCGCAGCTGCTCGCCCGTCGACGAGACGAGCGTGAGAATGAGGTCCTGCTCGCCCAGCTTGGTGTGCCCCACCACGATCGCACGGGCGCGGTAGGTGCGGGTGCGCCCCACCCTACTCGCCGGCCTCGAGACCCAGGCGACGGATGACGTTACGGTCGCGGCGCCACATGGGCGCGACCCTCACCTGCAGCTCGAGGTAGCAGGTGCAGCCAAAGAGACGCTCGATGTCCTTGCGTGCGGCCACGCCAATGCGCTTGACCATCGACCCGCCATGACCCACGACGATGCCCTTCTGGCCCTCGCGCTCGACAAGGATGGTGCAGCGGGCGCTCATGTGGTCGCCCTTCTTCCAGGTCAGCTCGTCACAGGTGACACCAACGGAGTGCGGCACCTCCTGACGGCAGTTGAGCAGGACCTTCTCGCGCACGAACTCGGCCACCAGCTCCTCGTCAGAGGCGTCGGTGTCCATGCCCTCGGGAAACCAACGCGGGCCGGCCGGCAGGTAGACCGAGACCGTGGCAAGGAAGGCGTCCACGTTAAAGTGCTCGGTGGCGCTCACCACGATGACGTCGTCAAAGTCGGCAAGCTCCTGAGCGGCCTTGAGCTGGGCGTCCATCTGCTCGGGAGAGGCCAGGTCGGCCTTGGTCATCACGAGGACCTTGGGCGCGCCTGCGCGGGCAACGTGATTGGCCACCCAGGCGTCGCCCGTGCCCACCGGCATCGTGGCGTCAATGAGCAGAGCCACGACGTCGACGTCGTCAAGCTCGCCCAGGGCGGCACGGTTGA
The DNA here is from genome assembly GCA_905233865.1 of uncultured Atopobiaceae bacterium. Lineage (GTDB taxonomy): Bacteria > Actinomycetota > Coriobacteriia > Coriobacteriales > Atopobiaceae > CAJOGH01. The sequence goes on along the minus strand of CAJOGH010000142.1, from coordinate 1,910 downwards.
GCTCCTTGCCAAGGGTGTCCTTGGGCTTGTGCAGACCCGGGGTGTCCACGATGACCAGCTGGCTCGTGGGCGTGTTGACCACAGCGCGCATGCGCTTGCGCGTGGTCTGCGCCACGGGGCTGGTGATGGCGACCTTGTTGCCCATGCAGGCATTGAGCAGCGTCGACTTGCCCACATTGGGTCGACCCACCAGGGCCACGAAGCCGCTTCTGAAGTTCTCGTCAAATTCCATGTGATGCTCCGCTCGAGAGGCTCCCTAGAAGAAGCGCTCGTAGATGGCAGTTCCAAAGACGATGATGCCGACGATGGCGACAAAGAGGCACAGGAGGTAGACGGCAGCCGCGGCCATGTCCTTGGCGCGGCCGGCCAGTGGATGGAACTCAGGCGACACCAGGTCCACCACCGTCTCGATCGTCGTGTTGATAAGCTCGGCAAAGATGACCACGCCGCAGCAGAGCAGCACAATGGCCCACCGGATGGGGTCGAGCCCCACCACAAATCCCGCGATTATCGACAAGAGCGCGCCCAAGCACATGACCTTCGTGTTGCGCTCGGTCTTGAACGCCACACGAAAGCCCTGGGCGGCAAAGCCAAAGCTCCTCAGAAACGAGGGGTGGTTCTGGGACATTCCCGGAATCACGCACGTCCCTCCTCGCGATGGCGCGTCAGCTCCACCGGACCGAGCGTTCCGTCCGTGGGGATGGAAGCCAGGATCTCGTCCTCGAGGTCCTGCATCTGCCGCGCGTCACTCTCCTCGACATGGTCGAGGCCCAACAGGTGCAGCATACCATGAACGAGCATGAGCCTCGTCTCGTCAGCAGCGGTCGTGCCCATGCGCTGGGCCTGTTCGCGCAAAAAGTCGCAGGCGAGCACGATGTCGCCAAGCTCGCAAGGCTCCTCGTCCTCCAGGCTCTTGTCGTCCGGCTTGTCCATCTCAAAGGAAAGGACGTCAGTGGCAGCGTCCACGCCTCGCCACTCGGCATTGAGCTCGCGAATGCCGTCGTCGTCCTGGAGCGTGAGCGAGACCACGCAGGCACGCGTGACGCCCTCGTGGTCAAGGACGGCCTGGCAGACCGAGGCGGCCTCGGCCTCAGAGACGGGCAGCTCAGAGCCGGCCACATGATTGAGCTCGACAGAAACGTTCATTGCGCTCTCCCCCTCCTAGCCGCGCCGCTTGGATGCGTCAGCGTTGTCGTAGGCGCTCACGATGCGGGCCACCAGGTTGTGTCTTACGATGTCGTCCTGCGTGAGGTCGACGAAGGCGATGTCGTCCATGCCCTCGAGCACCGAGCGCGCGGAGTCCAGGCCGTTGTTGCCCAGAAGGTCGCGCTGGGACGCGTCGCCGGTGATGACGAACTTTGACGAGAAGCCCAGGCGCGTGAGGAACATCTTCATCTGCTCGGGCGTGGTGTTCTGGGCCTCGTCAAGGATGACGAAGGCGTCGTTGAAGGTGCGCCCGCGCATGAAGGCGAGCGGCGCGATCTCGATGATGCCCTGCTCGATGAGGGCGTTGCCCTTTTCCATGTCAGTCATGTCAAAGAGGGCGTCGTAGAGCGGGCGCACGTAGGGGTTGAGCTTCTCCTCCAGCGTGCCGGGCAGATACCCCAGTGACTCCCCCGCCTCGACCACCGGGCGCGCGAGCACGATGCGGCCGACCTCATGGCGCTTGAGGGCGGCGACGGCCAGGGCGACGGCCAGGTAGGTCTTGCCTGTGCCGGCCGGCCCAATGCCAAAGGTCACCGTGTTGCGGCGGATGCTGTCTATATAGCGCTTCTGCCCCGCGGTCTTGGGGCGCAGGGCGCGGCCGCGGTACGTGAGCAGGATGTCGTCGGAGAGGTTCGCGGGCATCATGGAGCCTGCTGCGGCCTGGCTCACCAGGAAGGCGACGTCGGCCGTCGAGGGCACGTCAC
>CAJOGH010000141.1 GCA_905233865.1 uncultured Atopobiaceae bacterium | reverse complement strand
GTCACCACCATCGCCGCCAGCACCAGCGACAAGGTGGATTATGCCCTTGAAGGCTCCATCTTTATCGCGGGCGCGGCGATCCAGTGGCTGCGCGACGAGCTGGGCGTCATCACCAGCGCGAAGGAGAGCCAGGAGTTTGCCGAGAAGGTGCCCGACACCGCCGGCGGCTACGTGGTCCCGGCCTTCACGGGTCTGGGCGCGCCGTGGTGGGCGCCCGACGCGCGCGGCCTCATCTGCGGGCTCACGCGCGGGACCAACCGCGCCCGGCTCGTGCGCGCGTGCTGCGAGTCCATGGCATACCAGACCTACGACATCCTCAAGGCCATGGAGGCGGACTCCGGGCACGAGCTGGTGTCCCTGGAGGTTGACGGTGGCGCCGCGCAGAACGACTTCATCATGCGCTTCCAGGCGGGGCTTCTGGACATCCCCGTCGAGCGTGCGGGCGTGGCCGAGACGACCGCGCTGGGCGCTGCCTACCTGGCAGGCCTTGCCTGCGGTTTCTGGTCTGACCGAGAAGAGCTTGCACAGCTGGGCGACGAGCCGACGGTGTTCGAGCCGGCCATGGCGGCGGAGCGGCGTGAGCGCTTGCTGGCCGGTTGGCACGACGCGGTCCGTCGCACGCTGGCATAGCGTGGCTCTTGTCGCCTGCGTTGATAGCGTGACGGGCGCGTTTGCTGCGTATCCCACGCTGCTGAGGTGATACCCTCAATACCAGTCTGTCCAATGTGAAAGGAGAACCGATGCGCATCGCCGTCGCTTCCGACCACGCCGGGTTCATTCAGAAGCAGCCCGTCATCGACTTCATCGAGAGCCTTGGCCACGAGGTCACCGACCTTGGTCCTGCCAATGACGACCGAGTTGACTACGCCGACTTTGCCGACAAGGTTGCTGACGCCGTCGTGAACGGAGACGCTGACCGCGGCGTTCTCATTTGTGGCACGGGCATCGGCATGGCCATGACAGCCGACAAGCACCCCGGCATCCGCGCCGCCGTCGTGCAGACGCCTCAGTTTGCCGAGCTCATGCGCGCCCATAACGACGGCAACGTGATCTGCCTGTCCGGGCGCTTTGTTCCCTATGCGCTCAACTGCGAGATCGTGCGCACCTTCCTGGAGACCCCGTTTGACGGTGGTCGCCACGCGCAGCGCGTCGAGAAGATCATGCGCGCCGACAGCCTGTAGGGCCGGCGCGTCCCATACGAGTACCTACGCAAACAAGATAGGAGCGAACATGTCCGTCACCTTTGACGAGTCCCGCGTCGTTGTCGTGGACCATCCCCTGGTCCAGCACAAGCTTTCCATCCTGCGCAACAAGAGCACCGAGACGAACAAGTTTCGCAGCCTCGTGCGTGAGCTGTCCATGTTTGAGGCCTACGAGGCCACGCACGACCTGGAGCTCGAGGACGTCGAGGTGGAGACCCCGCTCGAGACCTGCACCTGCAAGCGCATCGTGGGCAAGAAGGTTGCCATCGTCCCCATCCTCCGTGCCGGCCTTGGCATGGTCGACGGCATCATCGACCTGGTGCCCAGCGCCCGCATTGGTCACGTGGGCATGTACCGTGACCCCGAGACGCACGAGCCCCACTCCTACTACTGCAAGCTGCCTGCTGGCATCGAGGACCGTACCGTCCTGCTGGTCGACCCCATGCTGGCCACCGGTGGCTCGCTCACCGCGGCCATCCAGTTCCTGCGCGAGGCCGGCGCCAAGGACATCCGCGCGCTGGTCATGGTTGCCGCTCCCGAGGGCATCAAGACCGTCCTGGACTTTGACCCCGACGTGCGCCTGTACACCTGCGCCGTCGACCGCGAGCTCAACGAGAACGCCTACATCCTGCCCGGCCTGGGCGACGCGGGCGACCGCATCTTTGGCACGCGCTAGACCGTACGGGGCCCGGAGCTAATCCTCTGGGCCCCGCGTGTATTCCCCCCGTAGGTTTCACACATCGTTCAGCTTCGCGTGTATTCGCCCGTAGGTTTCACACATCGTTAAGGTTAGGCCTCGCCGCGCCGACCGCTCTCTGAACGATGCCTCTGCCGATTCCGGTAATGCGCTGGATTTGCTTTTGAGTAAGCCCGCGGGCGCCTAATTCTCTAAGTGCACTATCCCTTGCGTCTCTTCTAAGCTTGTTGATTCCAAACGACGGATTGTCCCCAAGCAGTTTCTTTGCAATCTTGATAGCTTTGGAATCGCTGACCCTTCTGTTTGTCCGATCGTCCCAGCATTTGAAGCTCTTATCAAAATAGAGATGGTATTCTTCAAACTCTTCCCTTGTGCCAAAGAGTTCCTTGAGCCTTTGACTGAATTCTGAATCAGAGCCGTCCAGGTAGGTCGTGTAGCTGCTCCATTTGTACACGCACGTTTTCGTGACCTCGCCCTCAACGGGGTTCTGGTGGATGTACCTAATCGTTTGAAGAAAGTACTGCTCTGAGTCGATGGCCTTGCTTCTAAAACGGCCTTGAAAAAGATGCCCAGCCCTGCCGTGACGTTGGTTGAAGTAAAGGGCATACTCTGAGAGCGTGGACATCATAACCTTCGAGAGCGTCTCCATGTCCAGCTCAACGAGAAGGTGTATGTGGTTGGACATAAGGCACCAGGCGATGACCTTGCCGCGCTTTCCGAGGTACTTATCGATAAGAGCCAACATCTGCTCATAGTCCTTGTCGTCCTCGAATATAATCTGTTGTCCAACACCGCGCGCCATCAGGTGATATGTATCGTACTCACTCAACTCCCTAGGATTTGGCATCTTTACCCCCAATGTCAAAAGACCCGTGTATTTCATGATATGCCAGTTAGGTTTGGAAACTGATGAGGTCTGGGCTATCGGCGGACGACTTTCCAGACCTGAACGATGTGTGAAACCTACGGGGGAATACACGCGAAGCTGAACGATGTGTGAAACCTACGGGGGAATACACACGCGGTAAGATAGCGGAGGTGAAAGGGGAGGGCGAGAAGTGCCGGCGATTGCAGCTCATAGGCTCATAGGTCGGCGGCTGCTGGACGACGGCCGCGCCCCGCGCTGCGTCGCGCTGTACCCCGATGCCTTCCTCGTGGGCTGCCAGGGCCCCGACCCGCTGTTCTTTCGCTTTCGCGCGCTGCCGCCGACTATCGTGCGATCCGTGTCCGCAGCCCGTGCCCTCCACCGCCGGAGGCCTGCCGAGTTCCTGGACGCCATCGCCGCGCTGGGACGTCGCGACGGGGACTGCGCGCTCTCGTTCGCGCTGGGCATGGCGTGTCACTACGCCGTGGACCGCACGGTGCACCCGCTCGTCTATGCCACGCAGGAGGAGGTCATCGCCCAGGGTGACAACCTAGCCCGCGCGAGCCACGAGGTCCACGCCATCATCGAGTCGGACATCGACGTCTACCTGCTGCGCGAGCAGGCAGGAACGAGCGCGCGCGACGCCGACTTCGCGTCCATGCTCGACCTGCCTGACCCTCAGGCGCTCACCGCCAGCGCGCTCGTCGCACAGGCGGCAAGCGACGCGCTCGGACTTCCGCTGGCACCCATCGACTACGCCCGCGCCCTGGCCGACATGCGCCTGGCCTACCGCGTCAACGAGCCCTACGGTCATCGCCGGCGCGGAGCGCATCGTCCGCACTCACTCGCTCGTGGGCGCGCTCTCCCATCGCGACCAAGCAGCCGCGGGTCGCACCTGGGCAAACGAAGACCGCCACGCCTGGCTGGACCCCCACACGCACGAGCCTCGCCACGAGAGCCTGAGCGACCTGATCGCGACGTCAATGGCCTATTGGCGCCAGCTGGTCGACGCCCTCGCTGCGGGCACCTCAACCGCCGACCTCGTCGCAAACGTCGACTATCGTGGCGTCAAGATCGCGCAAGACGCCTAGCAGACGCCCCATTGCCCTGCGCGTCAGCACGCACAAGCACGTGCATAAGTTATACAATGACTAGTTGGACACCGTCATTCATGGGAGGTCCCCTTGAACCCGCTGATCGTCATCCCCTCGTACTGGGCAGCCGACCCGCGCAACGCGGAGCCGGGCGCGCCTGACGCGTATGACCACGCGACCCCGCTGAACAAGACCCTCCCCGAGCTTGAGACCTGCCTGGACTCGCTCGACCGCGTCCGTGGCGTCACGCGCGTGTGCGTCCTG
>CAJOGH010000140.1 GCA_905233865.1 uncultured Atopobiaceae bacterium | reverse complement strand
CAGGCACGTCCGCCGCAGGCTCGTCGGTCGTCACAGGCTCGGTCGCCGCAGGCACGTCCGCCGCAGGCACGTCCGCCGCAGGCTCGTCGGTCGTCACAGGCTCGGTCGCCACGGGCTCGTCGGTCGTCGCGGGCTCGGTCGCCGCAGGCGCGTCCGCCACAGGCACGTCAGCGACGTCAACCTCCGTGCCATCAACGGCGGGCACGCTGCCGCCAGTCGGCACGACGGCGTCAGCCGCAGGCACGTCGGCAGCCACGGCAACGGGCAGCGCGGCCGCCTCGTACGCAGCGTCGTCGGCCAGCGCGACCGTCGGCGCACCCAGTGCGCACGCGAGCGCCACGACGCAGGCAGCAGCCCACGCACCCATACGGCGACCGCGCGCCATCGGCAGGTTAAGAACACTATCCTTGGTCATTCAAGCCCCCAGAGCATGAGTCTTGTCCCCTAGTCGTAGACGACTAGCGTACCAACAAAACCCAAAGGTAGGCTAAAAGTGCGCAAGAGCATCGCAATACCAAAGCCCCGCAGCAGCAGGCTCTTATCGGCCGACTAAGCGGTGGGACGGCCCTCCCAGAACCCGTACTGAATGTAGTGCAGGTAGTACAGGAAGACGTTGTTGCCATAGGCCGCGCGCAGGTCGGCGTTGCCGGCCGCGTTCATGTACGAGCGCACGTTGAAGCTCCTGCACGAGGTGCCCGCGCGCCCGATCTCGTAGATGCCGTAGTACACGAAGTGCTCCAGCGCGCCCCAGTAGTTGTTGTAGCCGTAGACGGCAGCCACGTCAGGATTGGCGCGCAGGTAGTAGGCAGCGTCGAACACCAAGCCGTAGTCCTGGCCCTTGTAGACGGCCGCGTACTCGCCGGCCGAGGTCGCGGTCCACTTCCACACCTCGTCGTCAAAGAAGCCGGCGCGGTTGCGTATCCAGCTCACCAGGTAGTTGTAGTTGGCGTCATAGGTTGGGTAGGGCTTCATCTCGTTGACAAAGGCGGTGAGCCCCCAGACCATCTGGTTGAGTCGCTGGCTCACGCTGATCTGGTTGCGGTAGTAGGCCAGCGAGTGCAGCTTGCCGCCGCTGCTCACGGCGCCCGTGCCACCAAGCAGCACGCCATGGACAAGTGTGGACATGCGCGTGGTCCACAGCGAGCGGGCGCGCGCAAGCACGACGTTGGCGCTCGTCGACTTGACGACGGGCGACGAGCAGATGAAGCCGTAGTAGGTCAGCGAGAAGTTGTCAAACCAGTCGGTGCGCACGCCCATGCAGCCGTCAAAGTCCCACAGCGGCATGGCGTACAGGAGCTTGCTCACGGAGTCGATGTCCTTGTAGAAGTAGGTGGACGAGAAGAACCCGTCGGTGTTCTTAAAGAACTCGTTGACCAGGACGGTCTTGGCAAGCGAGTTGAGGTCAAAGACCGCGCCGCTCTTGTTTGCGCTGGAGTAGCCGTCGTTGAGGTTGCGGATGGCAAGCTCAAACCACTCGGAGATGTACTTCATCATGTTCTTGGACGCGTACTCGGGCTCCTTGACGACCACGTAGCCCCAGGAGGTCTGGAACCAGCAGGGCTCGCTGCGGTAGTAGGCGGTGTCAATCTCCAGCAGGTAGCCGCCGGTGATGTCCACCGTCACGCCCAGGGCGGCAAGGATGTTGTCCAGGCCGGCGACGTACTGATACTCCATGCCGTAGTAGTTGGTGGCGCGGGCCGTGCGCGTGAGGGTGTCGGGATCGTAGCCGCCGCGCTCGAGGGCCTTCTCGATCGCCTTGCCCAGGTCGGTGATGTCCACGCGGCCCGAGCCGATCTCGATCTTCTCGCACAGCAAGTAGCTGCCGCGGTACTCGCCGTCGTAGAACAGGTCGATGGGCGCGCACTCGGTGCCCACCATGCCCAGCTCCAAGCCCAGGTTGTAGGCGATGGTGTCGTGCAGCATCGTGACGTCGTTGGCATTTGCCAAAAGCAGCCACTTCTTGGCAGCGTTGGACGAGTCGCCGGTTCCAAGCAGGTCGGCCTTCTTTGCGAGCTTGATCTGGTAGGGCTTCTTTCCGCCCTTCTCGGCCGTCCACGTGGAGTTGCCGCGGCCCTTGATGGTCGCGTCGCCCGCGGACGCGCTGGAGTACGTCACGCGCCCGGAGGGGTTGACCACCAGCACCGTCACGTCGGCGGCACGCTCATGGTTGATGTCGCCCTCCACCCAGGTGCGGTCGCGCGACGAGTCCACGCTCACCACGAGTACGGTGGAGACCTTGGCCGAGAACATGAACGCGAGCGTCTGGACGGACGAGGTCTGGCTCACCTTGTAGGACAGGTAGTACACGCCGCCGCGGTTGGTGGCAAGCGACGGGATGTTGATCGTCTCGTCGCGGCCCAGGCGCCTGAAGCCCCCGGCACCGCCCTCGCGCGCCACGTAGATGTCCACGTCGGCACCATCGTTGACGGCCCAGAGGTTCACCGACGACAGGTTGGCCGCGCTCGTGCCGCTGGGCATGAAGATGTACGACGTCCCGCCGGCGCCCACACTCGCTACCAGCGTGCGGTTGCCGTCGATGGTGACCATGCCCTTGACCTGGCGCAGGATAACGCCGTTGGGGGCTGAGTGGTAGGTGACGCCGTTGTAGGTAAAGTCGCCCACGCCCGCATAGCCCAGGCTCGGCAGGAAGATGTAGTCGTCGTCGCCCTGCGAGACCGGGCCAATGGTGCAGGTGTGGTTGGACTTGATCAGGTAGCGCTGGGTGCCGTGGCCAAAGTTGCCAGTGACCCAGCCCGCGTCGTAGAGCTTGCCGGTGCTCGTATTGCCAATGTAGACCACGCCGGCGCTGGCGGCGTAGGTGCCGCGCACGACCTCGCCGGTGGGGGTGGCGTAGGCCAGGTAGCCCGCGCCCTCCTCGGGGGTCACGAAGCGGCTCTTTGCCATCCTGCCGTTAGCCGCGATCCACACGAGCGCATTAGCGTTTATAGCCTTGTTAAGCGTCCAGAAGCCGCCCTTGGGAATCACATTGAAGGCAAGGGCGTACCACGCTGCGCCCTCGGACTTCCAGCCCACCGACGCCAGGCTGGCGTCCTCAGAGGAGCTGAGCGTGAAGTTGTGGGCGCCCGTGGTCGCGTTGGGATTGTACTGGCGAAGCATCGTCTGGCTTCCGCCGGAGTACCAGCCGATACCCTCGATGGTCCAGCCAAAGCTGGCCAGCGCGTCGCGCTCGGCCGTGTCGGAGGTGTAGTGGTGATCGCCCGCGTTGGGGTTGTACAGGCGCCACACGGGCACGCCCTCAAAGGGAGCGACCCAGCTGACGCCCTCGTGGATCCAGCCAAAGCCCACGAGCGCGTCGCGCTCGGGGACGTCGCCGGTGTAAAAGTGCTCGCCCGAGTTTGGGTTATACAGGCGGTACATGAACTTGCCGGCCGGGGCGGCAGACGCCTCGGTGCCCAGGTTGGCGGGCTGCTGCGTCTGTGTGGCGACAGGCGCGGGGGTCGCGGGGGTCTTGGCTGTCGTGGCTGTCGGCGTCGCGGGGGCAGGCGTGACCGTCGTGCTCGCGGCGGTGTCCGGGGCGACAAGAGCCTCGGAGCCCGTGGCGTCCGTGGCCGCGGCGTCCGCCGCGGGGTCGGTGGTGGTGGCATCGGTCGCTGCTGCGTCGGTTGCGTCCGTGGCGGCCGCGTCGCC
>CAJOGH010000139.1 GCA_905233865.1 uncultured Atopobiaceae bacterium | reverse complement strand
GCAGGCACGGGCTCGGCCGCGCGCGGCACCTGCGAGAGGTCCGCGGAGATGAGGTCCTCGTCAACGATGCCCTGAAGCTCCAGCACCAGACGAGACGCCTTCTTCTTGCCAATGCCCGGCACGCGTGCCATGGCCTTCTCGTCCTTGGACGCGACAACAGCGGCAAGCGCCGCGGGCGTGAAGGTGGAGAGCACCGAGAGTGCCATCCGCGGCCCCACACCAGATATGGCGCACAGGCGGTCGAACACGCGGCGCTCGTCGGCGTTTACGAAGCCAAAGAGCTGCCAGTTGTCCTCGCGGACCACCAGGCGCGTGAGGATGGTCACCCGCTCTGTGCCCACGGGTGGGAGCTCCTGGGCACACGTTGCCGAAATGCCCAACTCGTAGCCAACGCCGCCTACGTCAAGCGTGGCCGCGCTGGCGGTACAAGCCACGAGCGTGCCAGTAAGGTGGACGATCATCTAGCAGACCTCCCTGTTGGCGGCCGCCATGCGCGCCCGCGTGTGAATGGTATGGGCATGGCAGAGGGCCGCGGCCAGCGCGTCGGCCGCGTGGTCGGGCTTGGGGTCGTGGTCAAGACCGAGCGTGGAGCGAACCATGTAGGTGACTTGGTACTTATCGGCCACGCCGTTTCCAACAACGTCCTTCTTGATCTCCATGGGCGTGTACTCGCCCACGTTGAGGCCAAGCGTCGAGCCTGCGACCATGGCAGCGCCGCGAGCGTGCGCGGTGGCGATGGCCGACTTGTGGTTGGACCCAAAGAAGATCTTCTCGATGGCCATATCAGTTGGGTCATAGGTGCCAACGACCTCGGTAAGCGTGCGGTAGATGGTGCCCAGGCGCACGTTGAGCGGCTCGGTGGGCTTGGTGGAGATGCAACCGTAGGCACGGGCGCGCACGAGCGACCCACGCGTCTCCACGATGCCCCAGCCGGTGTTGGCCAGGCCCGGGTCTATGCCGATGATGATCATGCGCCCTCCCGCCGCCATAAGAACATGTGTTCCATAGTACCACAGCGCGCGGAGCGCGAGCGGGACGCAGGCGCGAACTAGCCTACGCGAATGTATTTGTTCACCACGACGTTGTCGTTGCTGCCCGTGCAGGTCTGGAGCCAGAGGGAGGCGCCGGGGCCGCGCATAAGGACCTCGGCGTGCGCCTTTTCCACGAAGCTCTCGTAGTAGGCGTAGTAGGAGTCGCCATAGATGACGTAGGCAGGCCGCGACGCGATCATGTGGCCATTGGCCGACCAGTCGTGCGCACCCAGGTGGACGATGCCGTTGTGCTCGTTGAAGAAGCTCAGCGACCCGTCAGAAGCGACGATGCCATCACCGGACTCCGTGCCCGTCAGGTCAACGGTAGGAGGCATGTCCCACACGTCCTGCTCCGAGAGCCACGTGCGATAAGAGCCATATTCCTGTTCGATCGCCTGGGCCTGGCTCACGAGTGCGGTAGCCGCGTCCGTTGCTGCTGCCGCATCGTAGCCGCGGACGGACGCTATGTCAGCCGTGTCGGCCGCGGCGTCGAGCGGCTGCATGAGCGCCTGAAGGTTGACGATGGAGGCACGCGCGTCGCGGACGAGGTCGTGCATGCGCGTATCCTGCGGCACATAGAAGTCGGCACTGGCGGCGTCCTGAGAGGGGTTGACGATGTCACTGCACAGCCAAGGAGTGGCCGCGCGGATGGACGCAAGCGCCTCGTCGAGCGGCGCACGAACGCTCGCGACCGTCACGCGATCCTGCGTCGTGGCCGCATGCGCCACGCTCTTGTCGGCATTGTCCGAGGGCAGGACCCAAAGGGGCGACAAGAGCGCAAAGGCAGCGAGCGCGACGGCAGCGACCGTCAGAAGTACGACGACCACCAGGCCTGCTCTGTTGTTCCTTTGCTCTACCATGACTTACGCCCTCAACCGCAACCTAAACCTGTCCCCATTATCATTTAGATAATGGTACCTGTCCCCATTATCAAGAGGGGCGTCCCTGGCTATCGCCAGGGACGCCCCTGCAGATGCTATGCGCAGGCGCGCAAGCGCTCTGGCTTACGCCCAGCCCTTGCCGTCGGAACCGAACTGGCAGATGAGCTCCTTGGTGCGCGCGACGATGGCGTCGCGACCAGGCTTGAGGAGCTTGCGGGGATCGTAGCCCTTGCCCTCCTGGTCGGCGCCAGACTCGATGTAGGCGCGGGTGGCCTTGGCAAAGGCAACCTGGAGGTCGGTGTTCACGTTGATCTTGGAGACGCCGTTCTCGATGGCCTTGGCAACCTGCTCAACGGGGATGCCGGTGCCGCCGTGGAGGACCAGCGGGAGGTCGCCGACCTCGGCCTTGATGGCAGCGAGGGTGTCAAAGGACAGGCCCTGCCAGTTGTCGGGGTACAGGCCGTGGATGTTGCCAATGCCGCAGGCGAGGAAGTCAACGCCCAGGTCGGCGATGGCCTTGCACTGCTTGGGGTCGGCGAGCTCGCCCATGCCGGCGACGCCGTCCTCGACGCCACCGATGCCGCCAACCTCGGCCTCGACGGAGATGCCCTTGGCGTGGGCGGCCTTGACGACCTCCTCGGTCTTCTTCATGTTGATGTCGAAGGTCTCCTCATGCGAGCCGTCGTACATGACGGAGCTAAAGCCGGCCTCGATGCACTTGAAGCAGTCCTCGTAGGTGCCGTGGTCCAGGTGGAGAGCGACGGGCACGGTGATGTTCTTGTCCTCGATGAGCTGCTTGACGATGTCAGCGACGACCTTGTAGGAGATCTGCCACTTGGCAGCACCGCTCGTGCACTGGATGATGACAGGAGACTGGGTCTCCTCGGCCGCGGTCAGGATGGCGTCGGCCCACTCCAGGTTGTTGGTGTTAAACGCACCAATACCATAGTGGCCAGCCTCGGCAGCCTTAAGCATGTTAGTAGCGTTGACGAGCATGTTTACCTCCATCTGGTAGGTGAGGCCGCACGTCCGGAGTACGACCTCCATTAACAGCTAGAACACATTCTAGCGGTATCATGTGTCGCTGGCATCGCAAACTATGAGTCGCAACACGAGCATCACAGACCACGACCCCAGGAGGACCTGCCGATGGTATGGCGTACGTTTGTCCAGAGGAAGCCCGCGTTTGACGTAGAGTCCAAGCAGCTCACGCGAGAGCTGCGCGACATCGTGGGGGTGAGCCGCCTGGAGCAGGCCCGCGTGGTCAACCGCTACGACGTCGAGGGCATAGACGAAGCCCTCTTTGAGCGGTGCCTCACCACGGTGTTCAGCGAGCCCCAGACCGATACCGCCACGCCTGAGCTCGAGGTCCCGCAGGGCTGCGCCGTCTTTGCGACCGAGTTCCTCCCTGGCCAGTTTGATCAGCGCGCGGAGTCGGCCAGCGAGTGCATCCAGCTCCTGAGCCAGGGCGAGCGTCCCACCGTGCGATCGGCCCGCGTCTACCTGCTGTCCGGCGACCTTACGCCCGAGGACGTCGAGACCATCAAGGCCTACGTCATCAACCCCGTCGAGGCCCGCGAGGCGTCGCTGGACATGCCGGACACGCTGGCCATGGAGCTCAGCCAGCCTGAGGACGTCGAGGTCTTGGAGGGCTTTGCCGATAAGAGCCAGGAGGAGCTGGCCGCCTTCATAGCCGAGCGCGGCCTGGCCATGGACCTGGCCGACATCACCTTCTGCCAGCACTACTTTGCGGACGAGGGCCGCGC
>CAJOGH010000138.1:3720-5524 GCA_905233865.1 uncultured Atopobiaceae bacterium | reverse complement strand
GGATGTTCATCGCGAGCTTCATCCTGATAGCGTGCGCCTTCCTCAACCGCACGCTCTTTTGCCCCACAGCCAAGTCGGCCGACACAGAGCAAGACGTGCACTGAGGCCGAAATCGTACAAATCTGTACAGAAACGGTCTGAGTGCACGCCTCCAAGCTCTTATCGATAAGAGCCTATTTCACGGACGGCTTATCTACCTGCGAGTTTGCTCGGACACTCGCTACCTTGCACCGCAAGTAGAGCTAGTAAGACGTGCACTGAGGCCGAAATCGTACCGAATTGCGCAAAATCGACCTCAGTGCACGCCTTTAGGTATGGCCTGGCGAACTAGACGACGGGACGGCCGTGCTTGGCCAGAAGCTCGTGCGCGGCCGTGCAGGCCGCACAGTCGCAGTACTTCTCTCCCGCGGCCTTGCGCTCCTGCGCGTGGGCCAGCATGCCAGCAGCGACGTCCTCGCCCAGCATCTCCTTGGCATGGCCCTGGGCAAAGGCGATGAGCTCGTCGATGGTCGTGTGGTGCTCGTCAATCGCGTCGAGCAACGCGGTGGTTGCCTCATCTGCATCCTCGCCCGCGGCGATGGCGTCCTTCCACGCCTGGGCGGCATCGAGGGTCTGCCTGGAGCTGGAGGGCGCGGCAAGCAGCTCCTCGACCTTCTGTGCCGTGTACTCGAGCAGGTCCTTTTCCATAGCTGGGTCTCCTTTCGTGGCGAGTAAGCAGCCCCCTTGTCAGCAATGCCATTGTTCCACCGCCGTAATGGCGCACGGGCGCGCTTTCGGCAAGCGCACGGCGCGAGTCAGGACAGAAGCAGGACAAGGAACTGCGAGCTTATGACCACACCGATGAGCGTGATGGGGTACGTTGCCGCATAGGCCGAGGCGACGTCGTCGGTTCCCGAAAGCGCGATGAGCGAACCCAAAGCCGGGGTGGATGTCATGCCGCCCGCGATGGAGCCGAGGTTGTTGAGCAGATCCATCTTGAGCACGAACCGGGCAAACAGGTAGGCGGCAATCATGGGCACCACCGTGATGACGATGCCATAGAAGAAGTAGTCCCACTTGAAGTACTGGGCAAACCTCATTCCACCCGAGACACCGGCGCCCACCAGGAAGAGCACAAGTCCAAGCTCGCGCAGGCTCTTGAGCGTCGGCTGCGAGAGGTTGACCTCGACGGGGCCAATGTGGCCAAAGTGCCCCACGACAAGACCAGTGAGCAGCACGCCGCCGGTGGACGTGAGACTGAACGTCACGCCAGAGTAGCCAGAGGGCGTCAGGGGCAGACGGAACGCGCCCACAAGAATGCCGACCACCACGACAAAGGCAAGCGCGCACAGGCCAAGCGGGTCCACCACGAAGCGCCCCTTGGAGGCGGCCCTGACGTCACTTTGCTCCGGCCGCACCCTCTTGCGCTCCTCGTCCATGTTCGCGCCCACCAGCCTGGGGATGATCTGCACGAACAGGACGACGCCAATGACGCCAAAGATGTAGGTGATGCCGTAGCCCACCGAGACGAGCGCCTCGGCGTCCGCGACCGCGAGCGTCGAGCCCGCGCCCTCCGCGATGGTTGCCACGGCGGCCTTGGACGACGAGAACGCCGGGGTGTTGGTGAGCGCGCCGGACATGACGCCCGAGAGCGCCGCGACGAACTCCTGGTTGTTGGACGCGGAGGAGCGGCCCACGAGGTAGCAGGCGATCGTCGTGAGCGTGCCCACCACAATGACGACAAGCGAGACGAGGGCGTAGCGCTTGAAGTTCCGGCGGAAGTCCTTGAAGAAGTTGGGCCCAGCGATGAGGCCGACCGAGCCCA
>CAJOGH010000138.1:0-3703 GCA_905233865.1 uncultured Atopobiaceae bacterium | reverse complement strand
ACCTTGAGCGCGGTCGAGGAGACGTCAACCTTCTCGCCCGCGACCACCTGGGTGATGTTCTGGCCGATGTCGGTGCTGTAGAGCACCCCGAACAGGATCGCCACGAGAAAGACGCCCGCGGTCCCCAGGCCCACACCCATGATGCGCACGCGCCCCAACAGGTAGCCCAGGAAGATGATCAGGAAGCCCGAGTAGGCCAGCAACGTGATGCCCGTAACCGAGATCGCTCCACCAAACAGGCTCATATGCCACTCCTCACGTCATGCCAACAGATGCTCCGGTATGCCTTGGCCTCGCCTCTCCATGCTCTTGTCGATAAGAGCGAAGGAGAAGGGCGGGTGCCGCTACGCGGGATTGAACGCGCTCTTGGGCTGACCGCACTTGGGGCACGTCCAGTCGTCGGGCAGGTCCTCGAACGCCACGCCATCGTTCTCGGCCGGGTCGTACAATGCGAAACCCCTTCCCAACGTCTGTCATGCCACCTGCCATGGCAGGCTAAAGTCCAACGTGAAACAGCGGTTTGCCCAATCGGGCACGTGGAGCAAGGAACACAGCCAAAAGAGTATCAGGAAGTTATAAGCCAGACGTTGAGACTTCGGCGAGCAGCCGTAGGCGGCGTACGAGGGCGGGCGTCCGGGCGATGGTCATGCGGGTACGATGAGCCAGCGATCAAGGCGCACTGAGCCGCTTGAGGGCGTATTACAACAAACAGCCAATATTTCGAGACGTTTGTGCTGCAATTCTCGTAGCATTAATACTGAATCTTAACTGACGGTCGTCGGATGCGGTAACCGTCGCGGAGAGGACGTGCGCTTAGGGTTGCAATGCACGCGGCTGCGACGGCAACAGAGGGAGGACTACCATGGAGTCAAGGAAGATGCGGATCATGGGCATCCTACTTGGGCTGGCGATGGCCCTAGGTCTGATGCCGGGCCTTGCGCTTGCAGAAGGCGGTGAGCTCCAGGCGGCCAGCAGCAAGCCGCCGCAAGCCATTCAGGCGGCCGTCATGTCTGTTTTCACATCCGATACGGGGAAAAGCATCAACGCTAAGGTGGTTGAGGGCGGTGGCACGCTCAGCTACGCTGTCAAAAGCGGTAGCGAGAGCTACATCGCCGTGAACGGATCAACCGGAGAGCTCACGATCAATGCCGCTCCGCCAGACAACGTAGCCTACGTCACTGCAACCGCAGCGGAAACCGATGCCTATGCGCAAACGTCCGTGGATGTGCCCGTAAGGGTCTACGACACCTACAAACACGAAATCAGCCTTCGGACGGTTCATTACTTGACCGGCAACAGTGCCTTCGACTTGAGCTCGCTGGATATTAAGCTGTTCGACAAGAGCGGCAAGGAAATAGGGGGCAAAACCGTCGAGAGCCCAAAGTGGGGCAATAAGGTTGAGATACCCGCAAAAAACTTCGCAGACAGAGTTGAGATGACTGCGCATATTCAGCTTCCAAAGCGCGACCCCATCACGCTCACCGGATCTGGCGGAATAGGCGGGAGCATCAATGTGTATAACGGATCGAGGCATACGGGAAGAATCTTCATCTGCGAATACGATATGAATGCACCGGAGCCAGACTATACCGCCCCTGTCGCCAAGACCACTCTGACTGCCAACGGCACTAAGCAGACGCTAGTCTATCCGGGAAGTGTCTCAGTCGGCGGACAGATGCAATATTGCCTTGGAACTGCGTCTGGACCGAACTGGGACGACTGGTGGACTGGGTGTCCGAAAGCAGTTAATCCCGGCACGTACTACGTGTGGTGGAGGACCCATAACTATCATTACTACAGGGCTTATTACCTCGGCCAGGGACGTAGCGAGATGACGCCGCAGTGCATTGAGGTAACAATTGGCAAGGGCACCATCAGCCCAACCGTCGATATGGAGGGGTGGACCTACGGCGAAGAGGCCAAGACGCCCACCGTCACCGGCAACACCGGCAACGGCACGGTGACCTACGAATACAAGGTTAAGGGCGCCGACGACGACACGTACACCACGACCAAGCCGACAGATGCGGGCGAGTATACCGTCCGCGCAACCATTGCCGACACCGAGTCGTACAGCGGAGGGACCGCCACCAAGGACTTCACCATTGCCAAGGGCGCGGCGTCCACCCAGGACGTTCGTGTTATGGGGGTCCTGTCTACCAGTGATGCGGACTCTGCTTGGGTGACCAGCATCGAGCAGCCTTTGGCGGGCATGATGCCCAGCGATGCGGGCACGCTGGCCTACGAGGCCGGCGAGGTCAAATACGCGGGCGGCGCGACCACGTTGCCCGCCGGCGTCACGTCGTTTACTTCTAATGTGGACTCGGACGGCAAGGTCATGGCCACGCTCGAAATCCCACCAACGGCAACCGACATACCCGAGGCCGTGCGGGAAATCACCGTGCCCGTGATTGTGAGATCCCAGAACTACGAGGATTCGACCATCAACGTCGTCGTGGTGCCCACGAAGAGAGCGGAAAAGAAGGTGACCATAGCGGGCGCCCCCGACTCCAAGACCTATGGCAACGACGCCTTCACCCTGACGGCAACCGTGAACGATCCGGGAGCCACGGTGAATGACTGGTACTGGTACAGCAGCGACCCCAGCGTGCTCGAGGTCGAGAACACGGGTTCGAACGAGATGCCCGTCACGGTCAAGGGCCCCGGTTCCGCCCAAATCATGGCATGGTACGAGCCGAGCGATCCCGCGCGTCAATACATCGGCGCGGCGGTAACGGACCCCATCACGGTCAACAAGGCGAGCATCAGCCCCAGCGTCTCCATCGACGGCTGGACCTATGGCGAGGAGGCCAAGGCGCCCAGCGTTACCGGCAACACCGGCAACGGCGCGTTGACCTATTCTTATAGCGGCACGACCAGCGGCGGGACGGCCTTCGGGCCCTCCACCGACGTCCCAACGCAGGCGGGCACATACACCGTCACGGCCACGGTTGCCGAGACGGACAACTACTTGGGCGACACCTGCACGGCGGAATTCACCATAGCCCCGAAAAAGGTCCCTGTCACCGTGGTCGCAGCGGATAAGACCTACGATGGCACGGCCGGTGCGAACGTGGTTGCCACCATGAAAGCCAGCGACCTGGTTGACGGCGACTTGCTTGAAGGCACCGTGGTTAATGATGATGGCACTGTGACGTTCCCGGGCCTCAAGGGCGCGTTCAAAGATGGGAACGCCGGTCAGAACAAACCAATCGAACTCGACGCCACTGACGTCACCTACCCCGTTGCAGATGTATGGAGCTATGAGGCGGAGATTACCGAAGCGCCTGCGGCCTCGATCCTACCGCGCCCCGTCTACGCCAAGGCGGACGACAAGACGAGCAAGCACGGCCAGGCTATTGCCGAGCTCACCTACAGCCTCGACAGCCCCGACAGCTCCAGCGGACTCGTTGGCGAAGACACCCCCGCATCTCTCGGTATCACCGCCTCCACTGCGGCCAGCAGCAGCTCGAGTGTGGGAGAGTATCCCATCACGCTCTCCGGGGGCGCAGGCAATACCAACTACGACGTCTTCTTCGCCGAGGGCGGCACGTACACCATCACCAAGGCGGACGGGCTGACCAGGAGCATCAACGTCATGGGGGTCTTGTCTACCAGTGATGCAGACTCTGCTTGGGTGACCAGCGTCGAGCAGCCTTTGGCGGGCATGATGCCCAGCGACGCGGGCACGCTGGCCTACGAG
>CAJOGH010000137.1 GCA_905233865.1 uncultured Atopobiaceae bacterium | reverse complement strand
CCGCTTGATCTTTGGTGCATCCAGGTACACCGAGCCCGGTCTCTTATAATTGCCCGTGTAAAAGCGGATGTGGTACCAGTTCCTAAACCAGTACTGGTACTTGACCGACGTGCCGTCGCCCGCGATGGTGGCCGCACCAAAGTCGAGGTCCGAGCGCGCGGCAAGCTCCTCGGCCGTAGCAACGTGGTAGCCCATGTTCTTGAGCTCGGTTGAGTCAGCGGTACCGGTCGCCCCGCCCGAGGTTCCCGTCATGACCACGGCGTTCGCGAGCGAGAACGCGCCGGCGCCCGGCGTCCCCGTGCCATCCTCCACCATGTTGGCGATCGTGTACGTCGTGTCGTCGCGCGGCGTCCAGTGCGCGTAGAGGGTCTTGTCGTCGGTGAGCGTGAGGTCGCCCTCCACCTTGGTGACAAGAGCCTCCTCCTGGTACCATCCCTCGAGGACCCAGCCCTGATACCACCCACGGTAGCTGTCGACGTAGGCGTGGGTCTCGGGGTCGTATGCGCCGCCCGCGAGAGACTCCTCAGTGGGCAGGCTTGCCACAGGCAGGGTGCCGGAGCCCGAGCCGTCATCGGTGACGAAGACGTTCTCCAGCAAAGGCGCGCCCTCGCCGGTGGCAAGGCTCACCCAGAAGCCGCTTGAGAGCTTGGGGTACAGGTCCAGGTCGGCGGTTACGCCCTCGACGGTTGCGGCCTTGTCGTAGATGGCCGTAGGCTCGTCGCCCTCGCCATAGGCCTCCCAGCCCACGAGCTCGGCGTCGACGCCCTCTACGAGCGGCACATACGAGAGGCTGGCGGCCTCCAGGCTCGCGCGACCGGACGTGAGCAGCGAGTAGCAGTACACCTGCGCGTTTGCCGCACTGGCGACGCACTCGTCACGCGTGTACTGATGGAAGCGAACAGCATGGGCATCGGAAAAGACAGCCTTGGCATGGACGGAGACGAGGTTGGCGGCGTCCGGGACCGCGCCGGCAGCCTCCGCGAGCTGCGTGAGATCGGCAGATGCCAGTACGGTGTCAAGGTAGGGAGTGATGTCGGTCTCGCCCAGTTCCCACCGGTCAAAGACCTTGCCCGCGGGAGCCGTGGGCGGAGCGGGTGCCGCGAGCGAGTCGCCGGCACGTACTATCTGCGTGGAGGCGACGATGTCCCCCACCTCAAACGACACCTGCACGCGCCTGGTGGTGCTCGTGGCATAGACGTTGCTGCCCGTGGCCTGGGCCATGAGGCGCGACGGAAGAGGTTCCTGCGCGTCTGCCCGTACGGGAGCGACCGTTGCCGCAAGGGCTAACGCAGCAGCCAAGACAGAAGCTGCAAGAATGCGACGTACCATATCTGTGAGCCTCATGACGTCCCCCAAACCCGCACGTCAGGCAAGTCGTTCGTATGCCTTAGTGTATCAGACCTGAGAGTTGATTGAAAATGCCAAGAGCCTCGCACTGCAGGCTCTTCTGGGCAAATGCCGGACGGGAGCATACATTCAGGAGCAATCCCTGCAGCCCTGGCCATGTCACGATTGCACCCAAATGCGTCCCCCGTGCTCGCCGAGTAGCCAACGGCCCCCATAACGAACCTCACACGCAACGAGGCACCCTCCCAGGCGGAAGGGCGCCTCGTCTTTGCATGGCGACAAGAGCATAGCTCTTGTCGGCCGTTTGTCTGCACGCCTACTTGCGGCTAAAGAGGCCAGCGATGGTGCTGGGGATGGACTTGAGGCCTCGTCCCACGACCTGCAGGAAGCTGGGACTCCTGAACATCTTGTCCTCGCCGATGTGGTCGCGGACGGCGTCTTCTTGTTGTCGCGCGTGGAGAACGAGAAGCTGGTCTTCTCGTTGATGAAGATCGCAAAGCGCGTGACGTTCTTGCCCATGACAGAGGCAGAGACATAGAGGATCTCGTCCCAGGGAATCTGGACGTAGTCCTCGGGGTTGCGCTCGTTGTAGAACTCGAACGCCTTGTCGCCAATCAGGACGTCGCCGTAGGTGGCGAGACTGTGGAACGAGGTGGCCTTGATGGTCATCTCCACCTTAGTGTTCTGGGACTGTGCCATAGTTCCTCACTTGATTCAGAGCCATAAAGAAGGCCGCACCCTGCAGCCCGCACGTGGGTGCAAGCATACAGGGCGCGGCCGGACTTGTCGAGTGGTCGACAAGATGCGGTCTTACACCGCGGCTACTTACATGAACTGGAAGTAGCGACCAATGACACCCACGACGAAGAGGGCCAGGATGATGACGATCGGGGAGACCTTCTTCTTGAGCAGGTAGCAGCAGAGGAGGGTCAGACCGACGGCAGCAAGGCCGGGGATCAGGGAGTCGAGGTTGGCCTGGAGCGTGGTGACCTTGTCGGCAGACAGGGCGGTGGAGCCAATGCTGTCGTACAGGGTCAGGGCCTCCTTGATGCCCTCAGGACCAGCAGGGAGGTTAGCCCAGTCGATGTAGGCACCCTCAGACTGCGTGACGGTCGAGACGACCGGGGTGAAGACAATGGAAACCCAGCGCTGGACCAGCGATCCGATGATGAACATACCAAGAATGGAAGCACCCTCGGTGATCTTGCCGAGCAGGCCGCCGGAGAGGTCCTTGGAGATGGACACGCCGACCTTGTAGCCGAACTCCTGCGTGTACCACAGGAAGGCCATGCGGATGATGTTCCACGCGAAGAAGAACAGCAGGGGTCCAACGATGCTGCCGGACAGCGCCATGGAGGCACCGAGGGCACCGAGGATCGGGCGGACGGTGAACCAGAAGACGGGGTCGCCGACACCGGCCAGGGGGCCCATCATGCCGACCTTGACGCCCTGGATGGCGGCGTCCTCGACGGGCGCGCCATTCGCACGGTCCTCCTCGAGGGCCAGGGTGACGCCGATGACCGGCGCGGAGACGTACGGGTGAGTGTTGTAGAACTCAAGGTGACGCTTGAGAGCGGCGGACTGCTCCTCCTTGGAAGAGTAGAGCTTCTTGATAGCCGGGATCATCGCGTAGCACCAGCCACCGTTCTGCATACGCTCGTAGTTCCACGAGCCCTGCAGGAACTGGTGGCGCCAGGCCACGGATAGACGATCGCTCTTGGAAAGCTCGATACGGTTCTCTGCCATGTTGCTCACTCCCTTCCTACTCGTAATCGTTGATGATGTCGCCCAGGGGGTCACCGGAGCCAGCGCCACCGGTGTTGCTCTTGGCGAGGTCCTTGAGGCCCAGGTAGATAAGGGCCAGGGCAACGCCAATGGCACCAAGGGCAATGAGGGTCAGCTCAGAGAGTGCAGCGACGACGAAGCCGAGCACGAAGAAGGGCCAGACCTCCTTGGTGGCCATCATGTTGATGACCATGGCGTAACCGACGGCAGCGACCATGCCGCCGCCGACGGCCATGCCGCCGGACAGCCACTCGGGCATGGAGCCCAGGGCGGTGGTGACGGCCTCAGCCGGAATGAAGCAGAGGGCGGCAGCCGGGATGGCGATGCGGATGCCCTGCATGCAGATAGCGGCGATCTGGAGGCCGGAGATGGCACCGAAGTTGCCCTTCTCGGCCGCGGCGTCCATCGCGTGAACGATGGGGATAGCCAGGGTACGGACGATCATCGTCAGGAACAGGCCGGCCACGGACAGGGGCACGGCGAGGGCGATGGACGTGCTGATAGCGGTGGTCGGATCAGCGTTGCCACCGTTGAGCGCCAGCACCATGATGATGGAAGACGCGACGGAGGCCAGGGCGGCATCGGGAGCCACGGCGGCGCCGATGTTAGCCCAGCCAAGGGCGATGAGCTGAAGCGAGCCGCCGAGCATGATGCCCTCGGTGGGGTGACCACTAACAAGGCCGATGAGGGTGCACGCGACGAGCGGCTGGTGGAACTGGAACTCGTCGAGGATGCCCTCCATACCGGCGAAGAACGCAACAATAACGATTAGGACAACCGTCAAAATCGACATGGAATCCTCCTTCTAACAATCAGGGCTCTAGGCCATGTTCTTGGACTTGAGGAGCGCCCAGATGTCCTCGGACTTGTCGGCCGGAACCTTCTGAACGTAGAACTCGGTGCCGTTGTCACGGATGGCCTTGAGGCAATCCACGTCGGCGGCATCGCAGGCGACGGCCTGGTTGATGACCGTCTTGCCCTGGGAGTGGGCCATCGAGCCGATGCAGACGCTCGGCATCTTGACGCCACCCTTCTCGGCGCGCAGCAGGTCCTGCGGGGTCTCAAAGAGCACCATGGCCTTGGTGGCACCAAAGCGCGGGTCCTTGTCGATCTCCACAAGCTTGCTCACGGGGATGACGTGAACCTTGACCCCGGGAGGGGCAGCCTGAATGATCATGTTCTTGCGCAGGTCGTCGTGGCTGACGCCATCGGACACGACAAGAATACGATCGGGGTTGACCTGCTTGGTCCAGGCCGTGGCGACCTGACCGTGGAGCAGGCGGGTGTCGATACGCACGTAGGCGTAATCGATGTGGCCATCGCCGAGGACCGTGCCCTCGGGAATGGCACCGGTGGGTGCGGCGGCCGCGGGAGCGGCAGCAGCGGCAGCCTTGGGAGCCGGCATAAGCTCCTCGGGCTTGACCTTGAGACCGTCGGCAGCCTCGCCGAAGGCCTCCTTGGCGACACCAGCAGCGGTGTCGGTGCCCATACGCGCGGTGTACACCGCCACAAGCATGGGCAGGCTGAGACCAGTCATCGCGACCCAGTTCTCGTGGCCCTCCTCTTCGAGGAGCACGCTGACCTGGTTGAAGGGCGTGCCGCCCCACAGGTCAACGAGGAACAGGACCTGATCCTTGTCCTCGAAGGTGTCGATTGCCTTGAGCAGCTTCGCGCGCAGGTCGTCGGGGCCCATGTCAGGCGTGAGCGTCACGGCCTGAACATTCTTCTGAGGTCCGAAGATCATCGATCCGGACTCCAGAATGCCCTCGGCAAAAGCACCATGGCTTGCTAGGACAATACTGACCATCTTTCCTCCTTACTTTCCTTGCTTCCTTCCCATGTGGTACGAACAGAATTCGCCCACAAAATGCCAACGCTTATTATGTGCCTTTTGTCATTTGCCTAAATAGCGCAACCGTTCACCGATTGGTGAACGGTTCTGATATCAATTTGCTTGACAAATGTGCTTACTCCGTTATGTGCGACTTTATGCACCTTTACGTTCGTTATATCCATTCTGTTTCGTAAGCTCTTCTCGGCCGTATATCAGTTGGTTAAGTATTTTACCTGTGCCGATAAGAGCTGAGGGCTGCCAGGTATCAGACATACCCGACAGCCCTCACGCATTGGAATATGTAAAACTTTCCCGCAGCTTACTTGCCAACACACACCAGGTCGTGCGTCGAGGTGCCAAACGCCTCGTAGCCCGAGGCCGTGATGAGGCCGCAGTCCTCGATACGGACGCCGAACTTTCCGGGTAGGTAGATGCCCGGCTCGATGGTGATCACGGCACCCTCGGGGACGGGCTTGGTGTTGCGACGGTTGAAGTTAGGCTCCTCGTGGATCTCGATGCCCACGCCGTGGCCGAGGCCGTGACCATAGTAG
>CAJOGH010000136.1:3779-4666 GCA_905233865.1 uncultured Atopobiaceae bacterium | reverse complement strand
ATCGCCCACGCGGACGTGCAGCACGAGGTCGTCTCCGCAGGAGGGGTTGATGCCTTCGTGCGTGTGCGTGGCGCCCTCGAGCTCAAAGTTGTAGTCGGGGTGCTGCACGTGGTCCATGAGGGCCTGCGAGTAGATGTTGTCAGCCATGGAAGACGCTCCAAACGTAATTGAGGCCGTCCACGAGGTGCTCGATGTCGTGGACGTCGTTGTAGAATGCGACGCTCGCGCGGCAGGTGCTCTCGTGACCCAGCCAGGTCAGGAGCGGCTGCGCGCAGTGGTGGCCGGCGCGGATGGCCACGCCCCTCATGTCGAGCAGGCTCGCCACGTCGTGAGGGTGGATGCCGTCCACCGCAAACGAGACGGAGCCCACGTGGTCGCACCCGTCCGCAGGTCCCAGGACCTCGACGTAGGGGAGGGCGGCCAGCGCGTTCGTTAGCTCGCATGCAAGCGCCCGCTCGCGCTCCTCCAGCACGTCCATGCCCTTGTCCTCGAGGTAGCGGATGGCGGCGGCGGTGGCGTAGATGCCGGCGGCGTCCTGCGTGCCGGCCTCAAAGCGCGCGGGCACGGGTGCCCACACGGCATCCTGCTCGGTCACGGAGTCAATCATCTCGCCGCCGGTCAGGAAGGGCGGGAGCGCGGCCAGGAGCTCGGGCCGCCCCCACAGCACGCCGATGCCCATGGGACCGCCGAACTTGTGGGCGGAGAACGCCATGAGGTCGCAGCCCAGCTCGTCCACGCTCACGCGCAGGTGCGGCACGCTCTGCGCGGCGTCGACCACGCACAGGGCACCGACCTCGTGCGCACGGTCGGCGATTCCACGTACGGGCGTGACCGACCCCAGCACATTGGACACGTGGCAGCAGCTGACGATCTTGGTGCGCTCGCCA
>CAJOGH010000136.1:0-3766 GCA_905233865.1 uncultured Atopobiaceae bacterium | reverse complement strand
CCGTCCGGGTTGGGGTACAGATAGCGCAGCGTCGCGCCAGTCTTGGCGCACAGCTGCTGCCAGGGGATCATGTTGGAGTGGTGCTCCATGACGGTGATGACGACCTCGTCGCCCTCGCCGATGCCCAGGTGCTGCCCCAGGCAGTGCGCGCACAGGTTGAGCATCTCGGAGGCGTTGCGGCCAAAGACGATCTGCGGCGCGCCGGCGCCGGTGGCACCGATGAAGTGCGCGATGGTGTCGCGGGCGTCGTCGATGGCCTGGGTGGCGGCAACCGAGAGCTGGTAGAGGCCACGAAGCGGGTTGGCGTTCATGGTCTCGTAGAACTCGCGCTGCGCGTCCAGGACGACCGCGGGTCGCATGGCCGTGGCCGCCGAGTCAAGGTAGGCAAGGTCTGGGTTGCGTTCCAGGAGCGGGAAGTCGCCGCGGTAGGGGTTGGTGGTGATGTCTGGGCTCATTACAGCTCCTCCTCAAGCTCGGCCGTCCGAGCCTCTCCCAGGATGGCGCGGGCGCCGGCCAGCGCGACGTCGCGGGCGTCGCCGTCCATCGCGCGCACGCAGCCCTCGGCCACGCTGGCGCAGAACAGCTCCGTGACGTCCTCCTCGCTGAGGCCCCGGTGCGCCATGTAGGCCAGCTGCTCGGGGCTCACCGAGCCGATGGTGGCGCCGTGGTTGCCCGCCACGTCGTCCTCGTCGCACAGGATGGTGGGCAGGCTCATGTTGTGCACGCGCTCGCCGGCCAGAAGTACCGTCTCGTTCTCGTTGCCCTGCGCGCCCTTGCAGCCGTGGATGAGGTCGATGGTGTCGCAGAGGTTCTTGGTGGCGCCCTCGCGCAGCACGCCCTCCACGTCGATGTCGGAGGTCGTGTTCTGACCGCGCTGGCGCATGAGGTAGTTCATGTCCAGGGTGCAACCGGTGTCCACCAGGTAGCGCGTGGCGAGCGTGGAGCTCGAGCCCGCGCCGTCAAGAGCCACGCAGGTGCCCAGCGCGCTCGTTCCCGCGCCCAGCACAAAGTGGCGGATCTCGCAGGAGGCGTTCGCGCCCAGGCTCACGCCCACGTTGTCGACGAGCGTGACGTCTGCGCCCACGGCCACCACCAGGTCGATAAGAACCTGCGCCCCGGCATCCGCGAGGACGCGGAGGTTGTGGGCGAGCGCGCCGGCATCCGCGGCGGCGCTCACCACGATGTGGGCGCACGCGTCCGCGCCCACGCGCACGTCCGTGGCACGGATGGGCTCGGTTGCGGTGAGGCTCACGTTAACGCGGGACTCGCTGCTTGCTGGCACGTCGTAGGAGCCGCGCGTGGCGACGCTCTTGTCGACCCACGCGGTGGCAGCGCCGCCGGCGCCCATCTCAATCGAGGCGAGGTCGTCGGGCACGGGACAGCCGGGGCCGGACGGCGCGGGCACCTCGAGGTCGATGCTGTTGATGTGCAGGTAGTTCCAGGTCTGGGCGGGCGGTGTGTTGACGCCGGTCAGGGTGGTCGTGGCCATCTATCCGATCGCCCCTTCCATCTCGAGCTTGATGAGGTTGTTCATCTCCACGGCGTACTCCATGGGGAGCTCCTTGGAGATGGGGTTGGCAAAGCCGTTGACCACCATGGTGCGGGCCTCCTCCTCGGTGGCGCCGCGGCTCATGAGGTAGAGCACGGTGTCGTCGGAGATGCGGCCGATGGTGGCCTCGTGGCCCACGCTGGCCGTCGCGTTGCGGACGTCCATCGCGGGGATGGTGTCGGAGCGGCTGATGTCGTCGAGCATGAGGCTCGCGCAGCTGACGGTCGCGCGGGCGCGGTCGGCCTTGTTCGTGACCACCACGGAGCTGCGGAAGGTGGAGATGCCGCCGTCCTTGGAGATGGACTTGGAGTTGATGGAGCTCTTGGTGTCGGGCGCGGCCAGCACGACCTTGCAGCCGGTGTCGAGGTTCTGCGTGGCGCCAGCAAAGGTGATGCCCGTGAACTCGTTGGATGCGCGCTCGCCGGCCAGGATGGTGGTGGGGTAGAGGTAGCCCACGTGGCTGCCAAACGAGCCCGAGACCCACTCCATAACGCCGTCGGCCTCCACGCGGGCGCGCTTGGTGTTGAGGTTGTACATGTTCTTGGACCAGTTCTCGATGGTGGAGTAGCGCAGGCGCGCGCCCTTGCCCACAAAGAGCTCCACGCAGCCGGCGTGGAGGTTGGCCACGTTGTACTTGGGTGCCGAGCAGCCCTCGATAAAGTGCAGGTTGGCGCCGGGCTCAACGATGATGAGCGTGTGCTCAAACTGGCCCGCGCCCTTGGCGTTCAGGCGGAAGTAGCTCTGGAGCGGGAACTCCACCTCCACGCCCGCGGGGACGTAGACGAAGGAGCCGCCGGACCACACCGCGCCGTGGAGGGCGGCAAACTTGTGGTCGGTGGGCGGGACGAGACGCATGAAGTGCTCGCGGATGAGGTCGGCGTACTCGCCGTGGAGCGCCTCCTCGATGCCGGAGTAGACCACGCCCATCTTGGCGGCCGTGTCCTGCATGTTGTGATAGACCAGCTCGGAGTCGTACTGGGCGCCCACGCCGGCCAGGTAGGCCCGCTCGGCCTGAGGGATGCCCAGCTTCTCAAAGGTGTCGCGGACCTCCTCGGGCACGTCCTCCCAGTTGGAGGCCTGCTCGGTCTTGGGCGTGACGTAGGTGGAGATGTGGTCCATGTCCAGGCCCTCGATGGAGGGTCCCCAGTTGGCGGGCATGTCCATCTGGTGGTAGAGCTCGAGCGAGCGTAGGCGCAGCTCAAGCATCCAGTCGGGCTCGTCCTTCTTGGCCGAGATGGCCTCAACGATCTCGGGCGTCAGGCCGTCCTCAAAGCGCTCGTAGCCCTCCTCGGGCTTGACGAAGTCGTAGAGGGAGCGGTTGATGTCGTTGACCTGCTCAGACATAGCTTACGCCCCGCTCTTCTCAAAGCGCTCGAAGCCGTGCGCGTCAATGTCGGCGATCATGGAGGCGTCGCCCTCTGCCACGAGGCTGCCCTTGACCATCACGTGCGTGCGGTCGACGTCCAGGCGCTCCAGGATGCGCGTGTTGTGGGTGATCACGAGCAGCGCCCCGTCGCAGGTCTCGCGGTAGGCCTCGATGCCACGGCTCACCACGCCCAGCGCGTCCACGTCCAGGCCCGAGTCGGTCTCGTCAAGGATGGCCAGGCGGGGCTGCAGCAGCAGGAGCTGGAGCATCTCGACCTTCTTCTTCTCGCCTCCCGAGAAGCCCACGTTGAGCTCGCGGTCCAGGTAGGAGCGGTCCATGTCCAGCTGCTTGGCCAGCTCGCGCACGCGGGTGCGGAACTCCTTGTTGGTCATGCTTAGCTCGGGGCGCTTGTCGCAGATGGTGCGCAGGAAGGTGGTCAGGGGCACGCCGGGCACCTCGACGGGAGCCTGGTAGGAGAGGAAGATGCCCGCAAGCGAGCGCTTGTCGGGACCCAGCTCCGTGACGTCCTCGCCGTTAAAGTGCACGCTGCCGCCCGTGACCTCGTAGGCGGGGTCGCCCATGATCACGTGGCCCAGCGTTGACTTGCCCGCGCCGTTGGGGCCCATGAGCACGTGGGTCTCGCCCGCGCCGACGCTGAGGTCCACGCCGTGCAGTATCTCCTTGTCCTGCGCGCCGGCGCACAGCCCGCGCACGTCCAAAAGTGCCTCTGCCATGTTCTCTCCTTGTGCGCGCCCTGCGCGCGTATCGAGTGCGGGAGGTCCCGCGTTGCTTCCAGGAAGGTTATACCCTAAATCCCTCCAAATTGGTAGGTATTTACGGTGGACGATTTC
>CAJOGH010000135.1 GCA_905233865.1 uncultured Atopobiaceae bacterium | reverse complement strand
CTTTGTGAACGCCGCTGGTGAGGACGTCGTCGTCTGCACCAACCGCGAGATCAACGAGATCGCTATGTACACCCTTAAGGCCTAAGTGAAAGGAACACCCATGCTCAAGGAGCTACGCGAAGAGGTCTACGAGGCCAACATGGAGCTGCCCCGTCGCAACCTCGTGACCTACACCTGGGGCAACGTCAGCGGCATCGACCGTGAGCGCGGCCTGTTTGTGATCAAGCCCTCCGGCGTCGAGTACGACGAGCTCACGCCCGACGACCTCGTGGTCATGGACCTCGAGGGCAACAAGGTCGAGGGCAGCATGAACCCCTCCTCCGACACCAAGACCCACATGGTCCTGTACAACGAGTTCCCCGAGGTCGGCGGCATCGTGCACACGCACAGCCCGCACGCGGTCGCCTGGGCCCAGGCCGGCAAGGACATCCCCGCCTTTGGCACCACCCACGCCGACTACTTCTACGGCGCCATCCCCTGCGCGCGTCACCTCTCGCAGGAGGAGCTTGACGAGGACTACGAGCTCAACACGGGCAAGACCATCGTGGAGACCTTCCGTTCCCGCGACATCGACCCCGTCGCGGTCCCCGCGGTGATCTGCCACAGCCACGGCCCCTTCACGTGGGGCAAGGATGCCGCCCAGGCGGTATATCATGCTGTTGTGCTTGAGGAGGTCGCAAAGATGGGCATCTTCACGCGCATGGTTGATGCCAACGCCGCGGCAGCGCCCCAGCGCTACCAGGACAAGCACTACATGCGCAAGCACGGTCCTAACGCCTACTATGGCCAGAGTCGATAGGGAGAGGTCAATGACACCAGAAGAGAAGAAGGAGCTGCAGCTCGCAGCAATCGAGGTCAGGGAGGGCATCCTCACCTCGACGCACGGCGCCAAGTCCGGTCACCCCGGCGGCAGCCTGTCCGCCGCGGAGATGTTCACCTACCTGTACCTCAAGGAGATGAACGTCGATCCCGCCAACCCGCGCGACGAGCACCGCGACCGCTTCGTGCTGTCCAAGGGCCACACCGCGCCCGGCCTGTACAGCGCCCTGGCGCTCCGTGGCTTCTTCCCCAAGGAGGACCTGGCCACCCTGCGTCACGTTGGCTCCTACCTCCAGGGTCACCCCAACATGAACACCGTCCCCGGCGTCGACATGTCCACCGGCTCGCTGGGCCAGGGCATCTCCGCTGCGGCCGGCATGGCCAAGGGCGCCAAGCTCACCAACAACGACGTGCGCGTGTACACCCTCCTGGGCGACGGCGAGATCGCCGAGGGCCAGGTGTGGGAGGCCACGATGTTCGCCGCCCACTACAAGCTGGACAACCTCTGCCTTATCGTGGACGTCAACGGCCTGCAGATTGACGGTCGCACCGCCGACGTCATGAACTCCGAGCCGCTCGACAGCAAGTTCGAGGCCTTTGGCTGCGACGTCGTCAAGATCGCTGGCGACGACTTTGGGCAGATCGAGTCCGCCTTTGCGCGCTTCCACGAGAACAAGGGCACCGGCCGCCCCACCGTCATCATCATGGCGACCACCAAGGGCAAGGGCGTCTCCTACATGGAGGACCAGGCCGGCTGGCACGGCAAGGCGCCCAACGACGACGAGTACAAGCAGGGCATGGCCGAGCTTGCCGAGGCCCGCGCGCAGCTGGAGGCTTAGAATGACTGACGTTAAGAAGATCGCGACGCGCGAGAGCTACGGCAACGCGCTCAAGGAGCTCGGCGACGAGCACGAGGACCTCGTAGTCCTGGACGCCGACCTCGCAGGTGCCACCAAGACCGGCATCTTCAAGGCCGCCCACCCCGACCGCTTTGTGGACTGCGGCATCGCCGAGGCCAACATGATCGTGGCTGCCGCCGGCATGTCCACCATGGGCCTGGTTCCCTTTGCGTCCACCTTTGCCATGTTTGCTGCTGGCCGTGCCTTTGAGCAGGTCCGCAACTCCATCGGCTACCCCCACCTCAACGTGAAGATCGGCGCCACCCACGGCGGCATCTCCGTTGGCGAGGACGGCGCCTCCCACCAGTGCTGCGAGGACTTTGGCCTCATGCGTACCATCCCTGGCATGACCGTCATGTGCCCCGCCGACGACGTCGAGGCCCGCGCCATGGTCAAGGCCGCCTATGAGATGGAAGGCCCCGTGTACATGCGCTTTGGTCGCGCCGCCACCCCCGTCTTCCACGAGGAGGGCTTCAACTTCCAGATTGGCAAGGGCGAGGTCCTGCGCGACGGCACCGACGTTGCCATCATCGCAACGGGCATCATGGTCCCCGAGGCGCTCGACGCTGCCGAGGAGCTTGCCGCCAAGGGCATCAACGCCCGCGTGATCAACATGGCCACCATCAAGCCGCTCGACGAGGAGATCGTCCTGGCTGCCGCCCGCGACTGCGGCCGCGTCGTGACCGTGGAGGAGCACAACATCATCGGTGGCCTGGGCGAGGCCGTTGCCGGCGTGCTCTCCGAGAAGCTCCCCACCCCCGTCAAGCGCATCGGCGTGAACGACGAGTTCGGTCACTCCGGCCCCGCCGCCGAGCTGCTTGAGCAGTTTGGCCTGTGCGCCGCCAACATCGCCAAGGTCACCGCAGAGTTCTGCGCCTAAGGCAACCCGCAAGAGGAAACACGCGCGGGGAAAGGCCCCGCGCCAAACGAGAGGATAGTTCACATGAAGTTCTTCATCGACACCGCCGACCTTGACGAGATCCGCGAGTGCGCCTCCTGGGGCGCCCTGTCCGGCGTCACCACCAACCCCAGCCTCTACGCCAAGACCGGCGGCAAGCTGGCCGACTTTGAGGGCCACATGGTCAAGATCTGCGAGATCTGCGAGGGCCTGCCCGTGAGCGCCGAGTCCACCGCCACCACCACCGAGGGCATGGTCGAGGAGGGCCGCCGCCTGGCCGCCCTGGCCCCCAACATCGTGGTCAAGCTCCCCATCTGCGCCGAGTCCCTGGCCGCCTGCCGCACCCTCGCCTCTGAGGGCATCAAGGTCAACATGACCCTCATCTTCAGCGTGCCCCAGGCCCTGCTGGCCGCCCGCGCCGGCGCCCGCTACGTGAGCCCCTTCGTCGGCCGCTACGACGACATCGCCGAGGACGGCGTCGAGCGCGTGGCTGACATCGTCGCCGCCATTGGCAACTACGACTTTGGCTGGTGGAACGAGGAGGGTGGCGTCGAGATCATCGCCGCCTCCCTGCGTACCCCCAACCACGTGACCCAGATGGCCCTCATTGGCGCCGACATCGCCACGGTCCCCTACGCGGCCCTCAAGAAGTGCCTGACCCACCCCCTGACCGTCAACGGTCTGGCCAGCTTCGAGGCCGACTGGAAGAAGGTCACCGCCGAGGCCTAAGCCACAGCGGACATACCCTTTCCGACGGGGTGCCTGGATTGTTCCGGGCACCCCGTTTTGCTATCTGCGGTAGGCTCTTATCGATAAGAGCAGGGAAGAGGGAGGGCGTATGAGGCTCGACGCGATCCACCATGTGGCGATCATCGTGTCCGACTACGAGCGGGCGCGCGAGTTCTACGTGGACAAGCTGGGGCTGGAGGTCATCCGCGACAACGAGCGACCGCACAAGGGCGACCGCAAGCTGGACCTGCGGCTCAACGACACCTGCGAGCTCGAGCTCTTTGTGGTGCCCAACCCACCCGCGCGGCCCTCGAGGCACCTGGCCTTTGCCGTGGAGAGCGTGGCGGACACGGTGGCTGAGCTGGAGGCGCGCGGCATCACATGCGAGCCCATCCGCCATGACGAGTACACCGGACGCGCCATGACGTTCTTCTTTGACCCCGACGGCCTGCCGCTCGAACTCCACGAGTAGCCTTATGGCAGCTTGGCGGCGGTCTTTTGGCCGCGCCGTGGTACGATATGCAACATCTTAACCACGAGGGAATCGAGGGGACATGGCGTGCTTTGTTGTTGGCGGTGGCGAGGCCATCGTGGTGTCGGCGGTCCGCGCGGCAGTCAAGCGCTCCGAGGAGAGCCGTGGCATTGTCGATAAGAGCGGACGTCAGCTGACCGACCCTTCCGTTGAGGGCTACTGCTGGACCCGCAAGCTCACCTGGCTCATGAACATGCTCTGGGGCGGCGTCGCGCTCCTGGCTGTGGAGCACATGTGGCACGGCGAGGTCGTGCCCTTCCCGCCGTTCCTGACGGCAATGAACAACCCTGCCGACATCCCCGAGATGCTGCACGAGATGGCGACCGTGGGCGTTGGCATGGCCGCGCTCGTGACCGTCGTGTGGCTTGTGGGTACCGTGGTCGCCGACGCGGTGGCACGTCACGCGAGCGATGTGGCGGCCAAGGAGGCGTAAGTCATGACGCTCGTTATAACCACCGCGGCTGCCATCGCGGCGTCGATCGTGTGGTACGTGACCGGCCGCTCGCAGCGAGTTGCTGCGCTGGCTCTCATATACTGGGGCGCCTCCCTCATGTGGTGCGTGGATGGCTTTGCCAACCTCGCGCACGGCGAGGCGTTCGTCGAGCTGGCGGACGGCGCGCAGATGGTGGACGACGCCATCCTGGGCGTGACGGTCGTGACGGTGGGGCTTGCCATCTGGACGATCTACATGCTCATTACGCACCAGCGTCGCACGGGCGTGAGCACACGCCAGTAGCTCGCGAAAACGAACGGACTTGACATGGCAGCCATCCACGAGACATACGACCTCAACTGCGGCATGCGCATTCCCAAGATCGGGCTTGGCACATGGATGATTGACGACGACATCGTCGACAGGACCGTCGTAGAAGCTGTGAGCATGGGATACACGCACATAGACACGGCCCAAGCCTACGAGAACGAGAGGGGCGTGGGCCATGGCATACGCATGTGCAAGGCCAGGCGCGAGGACCTCTTTGTGACGAGCAAGGTCGACGCCGACAAGAAGGACTACGCGAGCGCCGCCGCGAGCATCGACCGCTCGCTCAAGGACCTGGGGCTCGACTACCTCGACATGATGCTCATCCACGCGCCGCAGCCCTGGGAAGAGGATGATGACAGCGAGGACCGCTACCTCGAGGCCAACGTCGAGGTCTGGCGCGCCCTCGAAGACGCCCAGGCCGCGGGCAAGGTGCATGCGATAGGCGTGTCCAACTTTGACGAGTGTGACATCCAGAACATCCTGGACAACTGCTCGGTCGTGCCAGCTGTCAACCAAATCCAGTGTCACATTGGCCACACGCCCCTTGAGCTCATCGACTTCTGCCGGGACCACGACATACTGGTCGAGGCGTTCTCCCCCGTCGCCCACGGCGCGCTGCTGGGGAGGCCAGAGCTTAAGCGCATAGCCGGCAAGTACGAGGCAAGCGTGGCCGCGCTGTGCGTGCGCTATTGTCTCCAGCTGGGTACGGTTGCGTTGCCCAAGGCGACCAGTGTGGTGCACATGGCTGACAACGCTCACGTGAACTTTGAGATCTCGGACGAGGACATGGAGCTGCTCCGTAACTTTGAGCCTGTGGACTACGACGTATAGGCTAGAATGTGGCGCAACGCACGGCACATTCAACGATCGGAAGTACCATGCCCTATCCCAAGAACTTCGCAGTCCGCCTCATCCTGTGCTTCGCACTCATGTATGCCCTCTGGTTTGGCACCAAGTTCGTCATGATCGTGCTGATCAAGCATGAGGCGTTCACACCAGGCACCTTTGACTTCATCGTCCCTGCTGTGTGCGGTATCGCACAGGCACTCTCTTGGAAGCCCAAGGAGGACAAGAGCTAGCCAGTTAGACATCGCGTCACGTTCACGCCGTCACGCCTTGACGTAAACCATGGTTCACGTTGCATGATAAAGGGGACAAGTTTGCGAGCACGAACCGCTAACGGAGGCAAGGCATGGAATACGCACGACTGGGCACCTCTGACCTGAACGTCTCGCGCATCTGCCTGGGCTGCATGGGCTTTGGCAACGCAAGCACAGGCCAGCACAGCTGGACGGTGGACGAGGACGCCACGCGCGACATCGTGGGCCGCGCGTTGGACGCGGGCATCAACTTCTTTGACACCGCCATCGCCTACCAGAAGGGCACGTCAGAGACCTACCTGGGCCGTGCCCTCCACGACATGGCACGGCGCGAGGACGTCGTCGTGGCCACCAAGTTCCTGCCCCGCACCGCCGCCGAGATCGAGCAGGGCGTGAGCGGGCAGGAGCACATCGCCCACAGCATTGACGCCAGCCTGCAGCACCTGGGCATGGACTACGTTGACCTGTACATCTATCACATGTGGGATTACAACACGCCCCTGCACGACATCATGGAGGGTCTTGCGCAGGTGGTCGCCGCGGGCAAGGCGCGCTGCGTGGGCGTGGCCAACGTCTACGCCTGGCAGCTCTGCCGAGCCAACGAGCTCGCGCACCGCGAGGGCTTCCCCGAGTTCGTGAGCGTCCAGAACCACATGAACCTGATCTTCCGCGAGGACGAGCGTGAGATGCTCCCCTGCTGCGAGGACGCGAGCATCGCGCTCACGCCCTATAGCGCGTTGGCGAGCGGCCGCCTCTCACGCAGACCAGGCCAGACCAGCAAGCGCCTGGAGGAGGACTCCTACGCTCGCCTCAAGTACGACGGTACCGCCGATGCCGACGCGCTCGTCATCAGTCGTGTGGCCGAGATTGCGGACAGGCGTGGCGTGAGCATGACGGAGGTCTCGCTCGCCTGGTTGCTCACCAAGGTCACCGCCCCTGTTGCGGGCGCCACCAAGCCCCACCACATCGACGGTGCGGTGGCAGCCGTTGACCTGCACCTCACTCCCGATGAGGTGGCCTACCTAGAGGAGCCTTACGTTCCCCATGCCATCGTCGGTGTCATGGCCCAGAACAAGCCTGCCGACAAGGACAAGGAGCACGTCTGGCTAACCAACGCCAAGTACCTGGACAAGTAGCATGCTCTTATCGATACGAGCAAACGAACTGCGGGGCCCTTCCAAACGAGGGCCCCGCAGCCTGGTCTATACCTGTCCCCTCATATGCCCATCGTCCTGTCAACTAGGTCTCCCAGGTTGATTTTTCAC
>CAJOGH010000134.1 GCA_905233865.1 uncultured Atopobiaceae bacterium | reverse complement strand
TCGTAGCCCTCCGCCTCGAGGCGCGCGGCGTCCCGGTGCACGCGACGGACGAAGGGGCAGGTGGCGTCGAGCACCTCAAGGCCGCGCTCTCTTGCCTCGCACTCGACTGCCTCGGTGACGCCATGGGTGCGCAATACGAGGGTCGCGCCGGGCTCGAGATCGCCCGTGGCCGTAACGCTCACGCCGGCCGCCTCGAGGTCGGCTACCACGCGGGGGTTGTGGATGAGCGGACCGAGCGTGAACACCCCCTTGTCCTGGCCGGCAGCCTCCTCCACGAGCTTGAGAGCGCGCTCCACACCAAAGCAGGCGCCCGACTTGTCCGCCACGACGATGCGCGCCATGGCCTACATCTTCCCCGGGTGCTCGCGGCGCAGCTCGTCGCGAAGCTCGTACATGCGCTCGCAGGCAAGCGACTCCATGGCCTGGGCCTGGGCCTTGCGGCCCTTGGCGTCAATCTGGTCAAAGGTGATGGCGTCGCCCGCAGCGACAAAGACGCGCTTGAAGGGACGTGAGAATCGCGCGCCGGCTGGCGTGATGTCGCGGGCGCCCACGATTGCACAGGGCACGACGGAGGCACGGGCAAGCTGAGCCATGAGGGCAAAGCCGCCGTGGACCTCCACGGGCTGGTCGTCGGACTTGATGCGGGTTCCCTCAGGGTATATGAGGACGCTCTCTCCTCGCTCCAGTGCATGCTGCGCGTGGCGCACGGCCTTGATGTCGGCCGTGCCGCGGCCCACGGAGATGCCGCCGGCCACACGGGTGAAGAGCCAGCCGACGATGCGGTGCTTGTCAAACTCGCTCTTGTATATCGGTCGGACGCGACGCCCGCGCGCGTACATCATGCAGATGACCGTGATGGGGTCGAGCATGGACACATGGTTCATGACGATGACAGCACCCTGGTCGCTCGTGGCGTCCAGGAGCTTCTCCTTGTCCTTCCACGACCAGTGCCACACGACCTTGGTGAAGGCCGCGACGATGCCGATGACCACGGCAAGGACGATGCGATAGCCGATGCCGAACTCGCGCATGCCGCGCTCAACGAAGCGCTCACTCGGGTCGGTAGTCTTGGCGCGTACCTCGGACTTGGTCTCCTGGCTCATCGGGCACCTCCCACCTGGTCAACAAGGTCGTGAACGCGACCGACGACCTCGTCGAGCGTGAGGTCAGAGGTGTCGATGGTCACGGCATCTGCGGCCGCGCGCAAAGGCGATGCGTCACGGGATGAGTCCAACTCGTCTCGGCGAACGATGTCGGCGAGGATCTGCTGGAACTCGCTCTTATCGACATCAACGACGTTGCCCGTGGCAGCGTTGCCGCCCGCGCGCTGGATGGCACGGCGACGGGCGCGCGACTCGGCGCTGGCCACAAGGAAGACCTTCACGTCGGCATTGGGGAAGACGACCGTGCCGATGTCACGGCCCTCTGCCACAACGTCACCTGCCTGCGAAAGCGCGCGCTGCTGAGCGACCATGGCCTCGCGGACGGCAGGCACCGCTGACACGCGGCTCACGTTGCGGTCCACCTCCGCCGTTCGGATGGCATCCGTCACGTCGGCACCGTCGCAGGCAACCGTCTGGCCGGTCGCGGTGGCGCCAAAGGTGATGACGATGTCCCGTGCGACCGCGGCGATGTCCTCGTCACGGCTCAAATCCACGCCGCGCTCCAGGCACGCCCACGTGACCGTGCGGTACATGGCGCCTGTGTCAAGGAAGCTTAAACGACAGTCGCGCGCGATGATGCGCGCCACGGTCGACTTTCCGGACCCGGCGGGCCCGTCAATGGCAACTATCATTCGTGTCTCCAAACGCTACCAGGGCGTCGCGCTCGTCGTGGGCGCGCCACCCCGGGCAATGACCTCCTCCGGCGTGAGGCCGAAGGCTCTGATTCTAAAGCCAGTTGCTGTGTACCTCATGATGACAGAGGATACGTTGGGAATGTCCATATGCCAAAAGAAGCGCATGGAGCCACCATAGGCAGCACACAGCAGGCAGCGCATGATGCCGCCGTGCGCCACGCAGGCCGTGCGCCCGCGCACTTCCTGGAGCTGGGACAGCAGCGCACGCGCGCGTTCCACGCCCTGCTCGAAGGTCTCCGCGCCCTCGGCAACGATTGAGCGGCCATCATCGTCAAAGTGCCAAGGGAACTCCACCTGGCCGTCGGGCGAGACATAGCGACCCTGCGCGTCGGGCTTGACGCCCTCCATGACGCCAAAGCTAAGCTCGATGAGGTTGTCCTGGTCCTGGGCAGTAAGTGCCAGGCGCTCGGCAGCCGCGTCGGACACACGGTGGCAGCGTGAGAGCGGCGAGGTCCAGATGCGGTCGGGCTGCCAGGCGCAGATGGCCTCGACGGCACGCTCCCGCTGTTCCTCGCCCTTGTCGGAGAGGGCAACGTCAGTGCGTCCCGAGAGCTCAGGGCCGATGTTTGCCACGGTGTGGGGATGGCGCATGAAGAGCACCTCACCCAAGGTCGGGTCTGCCATGGCTCACGCCCCCTCCTGCTCAAGATGGGCACGAAGTGCAGCGACCTCGCGCTCGGAGAGCTCACGCCACTCGCCCGAGCGGACGCCCGTGAGCACGAGCGGGCCAAAGGACTCGCGATGGAGGCGGACGACCGGATGGCCTATCGCGCCAAGCATGCGCTTGACCTGGTGCTTTCTGCCCTCGGCGATTGTAAGCTCGACGACGGAGCGCTTGCTCTTGCCCCGCCGCTCGAGCTTGGGGTCGCCCGCCCCTTCGACCAGGCGCGCCCGAGCGGGCTGACAGGGACCGTCGTCGAGCGTGATGCCCGATCGCAGACGATCGAGCTCGCGCTCGGTCACCTCGCCCTCGACGAGGGCCACATAGGTCTTGGTGGCGTGGTGGCGCGGGTGAAGGAGCGCCTGGGCAACCTCGCCGTCGGTGGTGAACAACAGAAGTCCCGTGGTGTCCTTGTCCAGGCGTCCCACGGGAAAGAGGCCGGGGTGCTCGCGCGTGGGCACGAGATCGGCCACGCAGGGACGGCCGCGCGGGTCGTCCATCGTGGTCAGGTAGCCCGCAGGCTTGTTGAGCATGAGGTAGGTGTGCTCGTCGGCCAAAGACACAGGAGCACCGTCAACCGTGACCTCATCGACCTTGGGGTCCACCTTGGACCCCAACTCGGTAACACATGTGCCGTTGACACACACGCGGCCTGCAGTGATGAGAGTCTCGGAGCCTCGACGGCTGGCAACGCCGGCGCGGGCGAGGAACTTCTGGAGGCGCATGGGAAACGGTGGGTTGGGAGTCCCCGTCATCACTCGTCGCCGCCCGCATCATCAGCGCCGCCAGGCTCCTGGCTCTTGTCGTCCGCCTCACCGTCACCAGAGGGCTGACCCTGCTCGAGGGTTGCCTCGGCGGCCTCGATCTGCTCCTCGTCAAAGGACTCGTCAAGAAGCTCGCGCTCCTCGTCCACGTCCTCGGCGGCCTCCTCGAGGTCCAGCGTCACGGGACGGCCCGAGAGGCGCTCGCGGATGAACTGCTTGGACTCCTCGTCGGGGGCAAACTGCTCCAGGTCGGGAAGGTCCTTGAGGCTGCGCAGGCCAAACCGCTCGAGGAACGACGAGGTCGTGCCATACAGGATGGCCTGGCCATGGTCGCGGGACCGACCCAGTTCGCGGACGAGACCTTTGTCGACGAGCGACGAGATGACACCGTCGGAGTTGACGCCGCGGATGGCCTTGACGCCATCGCGCGTGACGGGCTGGTGGTAAGCGATGACGGCGAGCGCCTCGAGCGCGGCCTGGGAGAGCTTGCGGGTGTCCCAGGACAGGACATAGCTCTCCACTTGCTCGTGGTAGGCGGGGT
>CAJOGH010000133.1 GCA_905233865.1 uncultured Atopobiaceae bacterium | reverse complement strand
GTTTGCAAACGCGTCCCTTGCCGGCTCGCCGACGACGTCCGCGGTGCGCGAGGCTCTTATCGCCCACTACGCGGGTCAGCCGGTCGTCCATGTGGAGGCGGGCGACAAGAGCGTGACGGCTGCGAGCGCAAACGAGTTGGCGCTCACCGACGGCATGCTCATCCGCGTGAGCGGCAACGACACGCACACCTGCGTGAGCGCCACCTTTGACAACCTGGGCAAGGGCGCCGCGGGTGCCGCCGTACAGAACATGAACGTCATGCTGGGACTGGACGAGACGGCCGGGCTCAGGCTCTTGGACTGGAGGTAGCCATGGACTGGATCGAGGGCGGCATCTGCGCTCCCTTGGGCTTCGAGGCTGCAGCCGCGCACTGTGGCGTCAAGACGCACAACACGAGCAAGCGCGACGTGATGGTCATCCGCTCCGAGGTCATGGCCTCCGCCGCGGCGCTCTTTACCACCAACCTCGTGCAGGCGGCCCCCATCGCCGTCACACGCGAGCACCTGGCCGACGGGCACGCCCAGGCCATTGTGGCCAACTCGGGCCTGGCCAACGCCTGCGCGCCTTGCGGCCGCGCGCACGCGACCACCACCTGCGAGGTGGCCGCCGACCTCATGGGGCTCAA
This sequence comes from uncultured Atopobiaceae bacterium, assembly GCA_905233865.1. Taxonomy (GTDB): domain Bacteria; phylum Actinomycetota; class Coriobacteriia; order Coriobacteriales; family Atopobiaceae; genus CAJOGH01. The sequence continues at coordinate 3,216 of CAJOGH010000133.1, read as the reverse complement.
GCCCGCAGACATCATCGTGGCCTCCACCGGCGTCATTGGTCAGGAGCTCAACATCGGCGCCATTACCGCGGGACTTCCCGGCATCGTGGGCGCGCTGGAGCGCAGTGCCGAGGCATCCGACGCCGCCGCGCACGCCATCATGACCACGGACACGCACCCCAAGGAGGTCGCCTGCAGCATCGAGCTTGGCGGGACGGCCGTGCGGATGGGCGCCATCGCCAAGGGCAGCGGCATGATCCATCCCAACATGGGAACGATGTTCTGCTTTGTGACGACCGACGCCGCCATCTCGCCCGAGCTCGCGCGTGCGGCGCTCATCGAAGCCAACCGCGTGAGCTTTGGCCGCATCACCGTCGACGGCGACACCTCCACCAACGACACCTTTGCCCTCATGGCAAACGGAATGGCAGGCAATGCCGAGATTTCGGACAAGGGCGACGACTACGAGGCCTTCGTGGCCGCCCTGTGCGAGCTGTGCCAGAAGGTCGCCCGCCAGATGGCTGCGGACGGCGAGGGCGCGCACCACCTCATGACCTGCACCGTGAGCGGCGCCACTGACGAGGCGGCCGCCGAGACGCTCGCCAAGTCCGTCGTGGGCTCCACCCTCACCAAGGCGGCCATCTATGGCTGCGACGCCAACTGGGGCCGCGTCCTGTGCGCGCTGGGCTACTCCGGCGCGCGCTTTGACCCCGAGCGCGTAAGCGTGAGCTTTGCCTCCGCCGCGGGTACCATCGACGTCTGCCGAGACGGCTGCGGGCTTGTCTTTGACGAGGCCCTGGCCCGCACGATCCTGGAGGAGCCCGAGGTGCGCATCGAGGTGTGCGTGGGCGACGGAGAGGGCGAGGCCACCTGCTGGGGCTGCGACATCACGCATGAGTACATTTCCATCAACGGCGACTACCGCAGCTAGGAGGCACCAATGACGACAAGCAAGAACGCCGACCGCGCAAAGGTCCTTGCCGAGGCACTCCCCTACATCCAGCGCTACTGGGGCAAGACCATCGTGGTCAAGTACGGCGGCAACGCGATGACGAGCCCCGAGCTTGCCAGTGCTGTCATGGCCGACATCGTGCTTCTGGGCCTGGTGGGCGTGCGTGTGGTACTTGTGCACGGCGGCGGCCCCGACATCAACGACATGCTGGAGCGCCTGGGCCACGAGGCGCGCTTTGTCAACGGGCTTCGCTACACCGACCAGGAGACCATGGAGGTCGTGCAGTCCGTGCTCTGCGGCAAGGTGAACAAGAACCTCGTGGCGAGCGTGAACGCGCACGGCGGGCGCGCCCTGGGCCTGTGTGGTCTGGACGGCAACCTCCTGCAGGCACGCAAGCTGGACCGCCAGGACGGCTGCGACTACGGACTGGTAGGCGACATCTGCGAGGTCGACCCCTCTGTGGTCAATGACGCCATCGAAGACGGCTACGTGCCCGTGGTGGCCAGCGTGGCCGTGGGCGTCGACGCCGCGCCAGGCACGGTGTACAACGTCAATGCCGACACCGCCGCCGCGCGCCTGGCCGCCGGCATGGGAGCCGAGAAGCTCGTGCTGCTCACCGACACGGTGGGCGTACTGGAGGACCCGGACGATCCCAGCAGCCGCATCCCCACCATTGCCTACGAGACGGTTGACGGCTACATCGAGCGCGGGCAGGTGACCGGCGGGATGATCCCCAAGCTCGAGTGCTGCCGCGACGCCGTGGAGGCGGGCGTGGCACGCGCCCACATCGTGGACGGCCGCGAGCCCCACTCCATCCTGCTGGAGATGCTGACCGACGACGGCGCCGGCACCATGGTGCTCTAGGACTAGGAGACGACGATGACCTCACAGGAGACCATAGAACTGAGCCAGGCCAACATCCTTCCCACCTACAAGCGCTTCCCCATCGTGATAGACCACGGGTCGGGCTGCCGCCTGTACGACCCCGAGGGCAACGAGTACCTGGACTTCACGAGCGGCATCGGCGTGGCCAGCCTGGGCTACGGCGACCCCGCATGGGTGAGCGCCGTGAGCGAGCAGGCCGCGCGCCTGGCACACGTGAGCAACCTCTTTCACACCGAGCCTCCCGCGCGCCTTGCCGCCGAGCTCGTGCGCAGGACCGGCATGAGCGGCGTGTTCTTTGCCAACGGTGGCGGCGAGGCCAACGAGGGCCTCATCAAGTGCGCGCGCAAGTACTCCCACGACCGCTACGGCGACGGCCGCGCGACCGTCGTGAGCCTGGTGCAGTCCTTCCACGGCCGCACCGTCACGACTCTTGCCGCCACCGGCCAGGACGTGTTCCACCAGCACTTCTTCCCCTTTACCGAGGGTTTTGTGCACGTGGCCGCCAACGACGCCGCGGCACTTGACGAGGCGCTCACCCCGGACGTCTGCGCCGTGATGGTCGAGCTCGTCCAGGGCGAGGGCGGCGTACTCCCCCTGTCCCAGGACTACGTCGACCACCTGGCGACCGTGTGCGCCGAGCGCGACATCCTCCTGTGCGTGGACGAGGTCCAGACCGGCGTGGGCCGCACGGGCAGCCTCTTTGCCTTTGAGCGCTACGGCATCCAGCCCGACATCGTCAGCTTTGCCAAGGGCATCGCGGGCGGCCTTCCCATGGGCGGCATCATGGTCGGGAGCAGGTGCAAGGACGTGCTGGGGCCCGGCGACCACGCGACGACCTTTGGCGGCAACCCCGTTGCCGCTGCCGGCGCGCTCGTCGTTCTGGAGCGCATGGACGACGCCTTCCTTGCCGACGTGGCCGCCAAGGGCGAGTACCTGCGTGCACAGGTGCGCTCATGGAACAGCCCGCATGTGACCGACGTCCGAGGCGCGGGGCTCATGGTGGGCATCGAGGTCGACACCGCGCCCGGCGAGGTCGTGAGCCGCTGCATCGAGCGCGGGCTGCTCGCGCTCACCGCGGGCTCAAGCGCCGTGCGCCTGCTGCCGCCCCTTGTCATCACCCGCGACGAGATCGACGAGGGCCTCGCCATCCTGCGGGAGGCCATCGAGAGCTAGGCTCTTGTCGCCCAGCGCGACGCCCCTCGTGGCCAAAAGTCATACCCTTATCCGAAAACCCGTTACAAAAGCCCAGTTGAGCTCGAGTTGGTACGAACCTTTATGCCTAAGGGTATGACTTTGCACTAGCCTCAGGCCGATAAGAGCCAACGCTCCGGCGTCTCCTGTCGTGGGCGCCGCCCATATGCCGGGCTCCGGCACTCCAGCCGTGGGCGCCCCTGGGCATG
>CAJOGH010000132.1 GCA_905233865.1 uncultured Atopobiaceae bacterium | reverse complement strand
CCCACCTCGTCGCGGGCGGAGTCAAGATGCGCCAGCTCGGCTGCAATCGCGCTTTGCAGCTCACTTCTTGCCTTGAGGCTGGAGCCGGAGTCGCCCTTCACGCGGTCGAGCTCGTCCTGCAGCTTGGCAAGCCGACCGCTGGCGTTGTCCTGTGCGCGCGATGCGGCGCTCACCTGCATGTCGCGTTGGTTCGTGGCGTTTGCCACCTGCTGCTCGGCGGTCTTGACGGCACGCTTGGTCTCGGCCATCACGCGCGCGGTGTCGTCGGCGCGGCCCTGCGCGCTCTCCAGCAGCTCGCGGTAGGGGACAAGCTCCGCCTCGTGCTTCTTCTTCATGGCCTCGAGGTTGGCGGCCAGGTAGTCGCGCTCGGAGGTCGCCTCGTCCAGGGCGCTGGACGTCTGCACGTTCTCCTCGTGGGCGGCGCGCGCCTCCAGCTGCTTCTGCTCGATGATCTGGTCGTAGTTGGCCTCGACGTAGCGGCGGTGCTCCAGCGTGGCGCGGTCCTCGTCAAGCGCGGCCTGCATGCGATCGAGCTCCTCGCGCGCGCGGTCGTGCTGGCGAGCGGCACGGTGCACCTCGCGGACGTCGGAAAGGCCGCGCGACAGGGCACCGGACGCGCCCGCAGCCCCAGAGGCAATGGCGCCGCCAGCGGCACCGAGCCTGGAGCCCGCGCCCTCTCTGCTCTTGCTGCTCTTATCGGCGGCTTCTTCGCGTGCGTTCGTGGCCGGGGTCTCGTTGGTGCTGTCGTTGGCCATTATGTGCTCCTTATGCGTTATTGCGTGCTGATGATTTGTTTGTACCATCAATACCCAAAGACGGGAGTTGAATTTCACGAAAGTTTGCTACAGTATATAAACACCAATGGGTGCAACTGCACGTCGTGAGAAAAAGGAGCTTTCGCATGGTTTCGAAGCAGACGAAGATCATCAACGCCACTGGCCTTCACGCTCGTCCCGCCTCTGCCTTTGTCATGGAGGCCAAGAAGTACGAGTCCAACATCACCATCAAGGACCTGGACAAGGACGGCGCTCCCGTCAACGCCAAGTCCATCATGATGATCCTGGCTGCTGGCCTTGGCACCGGCACCAACGTCGAGGTTGCCTGCGACGGCGCCGACGAGCAGGCCGCCCTTGACGCCCTCGTCGCCCTCATCGACTCCGGCTTTGGCGAGTAAGACTTACGCATAGTCTTTGCGGGCCCGCCCTCGCGGCGGGCCCTTTTTATGTACGCATGACAGGAGATGGACCAGATGGCAGAGCTGTTTGAGTACGAGATCGTGGCGGAGGACCCCGCGACGCACGCGCGTGCGGGCGTGTTCCATACCGCGCACGGCGACGTCCCCACACCCATCTTCATGCCGGTGGGCACCAAGGCCACGGTCAAGGGCCTCATGCCGCAGCAGGTGCGCGACCTGGGCGCCAAAATCATCCTTGCCAACACCTACCACCTTGCCATGCGCCCCGGCGCCGACCTCGTGGCCCAGATGGGCGGTCTTCACAGCTTCATGCGCTGGGACGGTCCCATCCTCACCGACTCGGGCGGCTTCCAGGTGTTCAGCCACGGCGACTTCGTCAAGCTCTCCGACGAGGGCGTCAAGTTCCGCGTGGTGGACTACGACGGCTCCCACGTCTTCTGGTCGCCCGAGGACAACATGGACATCCAGCAGAAGCTGGGCGCCGACATCATCATGCAGCTGGACCAGTGTCCGGGCTATCCCTCGCCCAAGCCCTTCGTGGAGCGCGCGGTGGAGCTGTCCAGCATGTGGGCCGAGCGCTGCTATAAGGCTCACACGCGCACCGACCAGGCGCTCTTTGGCATCGTGCAGGGCGGCATGGACCTGGACCTGCGCCTTCGCTCCCTCAACCAGCTCGAGAGCTGCGGCGACTTCCCGGGCTACGGCATCGGCGGCTACTCCGTGGGCGAGTCCCATGACGTGATGTTCGAGACCCTAGCGCCCCTGGCAAGCGAGCATATGCCGCGCAACAAGCCCCGTTACCTCATGGGCGTGGGCAACCCGACGACGCTCGTGCGCGGCGTGGCCTGCGGCATCGACATGTTCGACTGCGTGCTGCCCACCCGCACCGCACGCGTGGGCACGGCGTTCACGCGCGGCGGCAAGCTCAACCTGCGCAACGCCTGCCACCGCCACGACGACCGTCCCCTCGAGGAGGGCTGCGGCTGTCCTGCGTGCGCGGGCGGCTTCAGCCGCGCCTACCTCCACCACCTTGTCCGCCAGAAGGAGATGCTGGGCGCGCAGCTGCTCTCCCAGCACAACCTCTACTTCCTGCTCAACCTCATGGCGACCGCGCGCCAGGCCATCATCGACGGCACCTACGGCGACTTCGTCCGCGAGTGGGAGGACCTGGCGGCCGCCGCGGAGCTGTAGGCAGAGGCCGACAAGAGCCAACGCCCCGCAACCCAAAACTTGGCGCGCGTCAAGTCTTGCTCGCCAAGAGGTTGTATTCATTTATGTCTCCAAGGTATGTCTATAATTGTGTAATTAGTTTGTAGGAGAGGCACGTCTGTGCCTCGCTGATCGTGAGGGAAACGTATGGCAAAGAACAACGAGACGAGCGAGGAGCCCAAGGGACTCCATCGCTGGACTAAGCAGGAAAAGCCTGCTGACGGGGGAAAGGCAAAGAAGAAGGCCAAGCGAGCGCGCAGGGGCCGTGCGCCCAAGAAGCGCGTGTCCAGCTACACCAAGGCCGCGCGCCGCTACGCCGGCACGCTCATCGCGCTGGCCATCATCCTGGTCGCGTGCGTCATCGGCTTTACGCCGCTAGGCGAGAAGATCACACAGGGCCTGGACATCCGTGGCGGTGTCTCCGTCATCCTGTCCGCGAGCAAGACCGACGGCTCGCAGCCCTCGTCTGAGGACATGCAGATTGCCACGGAGATCGTCCAGAGCCGTGTTAACGCGCTCGGCGCCTCCGAGACCACTGTCCAGCAGCAGGGCACCAACTCCATCCTGGTTCAGATCCCCGGTGCCACCGACGCCGACTCCACGGTCAAGGCCATCGGCCAGACCGGTCACCTCGAGTTCGTCCGCGTCTCCGACATCGGCGACGCCGACGCGCTCTCGCTGATCTCCAACGGCAAGGACGACGTCAAGCTCAACGAGGGCACCTACACCTCGTTCATGGACGGCTCGCACATCAGCTCCACCTCCGTGGCGCAGGCGAACAACTCGTCCAGCGGCAGCTTTGCCGTCAACATCCAGCTCGATGACGAGGGCAAGAAGACCTTTGGCGACGTGACCACCGAGCTCGCGCCCACCAAGGGTCAGATCGCCATCGTCCTCGACGGCGTCATCAAGTCCGCGCCCGCCGTCCAGACGGCCATCACCGAGGGCCAGGTCTCCATCACCGGCGACTTCAGCTCGGCCGAGGCGCGCGCCCTCAAGACGGTGCTCGACTCCGGCTCCCTGCCCGTCACGCTGACCTACTCCGAGAGTCGTGTGGTCGGCCCGACGCTGGGTCAGGACTCCCTCAACCAGGGCGTGTTCGCCATTGGTCTGGGCGCCTGCATCGTCATCGTCTACCTGTTCTTCTTCTATCGCGGCATGGGCATCCTCACTATGGGTTCCCTGGCCGTCTTTGGCATCATCTACCTGGGCCTGCTGGCGCTGCTCTCGCACTTTGGCGCCTTCGCGCTCACGCTTCCCGGCCTGGCGGGCGTCGTCCTCACAACGGGCTCCGCGGCCGACTCGTCCATTCTGGTCCTGGAGCGCTTCCGCGAGGAGATCCGCATGGGACGCTCGATCCGCAACGCGTCCGTCTCTGGCGCCAAGCACGGCATCCGCACCTCGCTGGACGCCGACGCCGTCACGCTCGTCACGGCCCTCGCGC
>CAJOGH010000131.1 GCA_905233865.1 uncultured Atopobiaceae bacterium | reverse complement strand
ATTGTTCGAGCTAGCCTCTCGCAAGCAGACCATGCCGGCCAGGTGTCCACAGATATACTTGATACGTCCATGCACCTGCCACCCAAGGAGCACCGTGAGAAAGCGCTCGCTCATCCCCGTCGACAGCGTCTCCAACATCGAGCTGTTCTACGACCTGATATTCGTCTTCTGCATCAGCGTGACGACGTCAATGTGCCACCACATTCACGGCGACTTCCTGGACCTTCACACCTGGCTCTCGTTCATCTTTGTCTACCTGGTCATCCTTCAGATCTGGTTCTTTACGACCCTGCTCCTCAACCGCTACGGCGACCGGTCTGCGTCAGAGAACATATGCCTGTTCGTCAACATGTTCCTGCTGTACTCGCTCGCAAGCGCCATCAGCACGGACGTGGCCGAGGGATCGTTCTTCACCTTCCACATCTCCTGGGCCCTCATCCTGCTCAACCTCGTGATCCACTGGGCCAGCAAGCTCGTCCGCTACGACAACCTGACCAAGGACGACGTGCTCATCATCAGGTGGAACATCGCATCGCTGTGCATCCAGATATTCCTCATCGTCATCGCGGAGTTCATGCCACAGGGCGTCATGCACACCATGTCATGGGCGGCCCTGGCCATCGGCGCCGTGACGTGGCTCCAGCCGGCCACGAGCAAGTGCATGCCCTCGCGCTTCTCGCACATCGCCGAGCGCTGCAGCCTCCTGGTCATCGTGGCCTTTGGCGAGATGATCGTCGCTTTGGCCAGCTACATGACCACAACCGTGCCCCTTCGCTTTTCCATCCTCGTGTTCGCGCTGGTGGTAGGTCTGTTTCTCGTGTACATCTTTGAGCACGACAACATGCTCGACCACCACAGGAAGACGAACGGCATCGCCTTCATCAACATCACGGCGTGGATCATCCTCATCTTGGGCAACCTCACCGTGGCCCTCGAGTACATGCCCAACGACGAGATCGCCCGCGTCCCCAAGAGCATCATGCTCTGCGGCTGTCTTGTGGCCTACCTACTCACGTCGTTCATGCTGGGCAGCCACAACAAGCCCGAGTTCCGCTACCCACGTGCCTACATCATCGGCCGCATCGTCATCTGTACGGTCATCGCCGTCGTCGCTGTGGCCACGAACTACGACCCCTGGATCAACCTCGTCTGCGACACGGCCGCCGTCTATATCGCGCTCCTCCACGAGTACGCGCTCTTCCGCCACCGCTCCGCCAAGCTGGAGCAGGTCAGCGACGCGTAAGTCCGGCCGATAAGAGCCAACGGCCGCGCGTCGGCGCCTCCCAGGGCGTCAAAGCGTGCGGATGAGCTTGGCTGGCACGCCGCCGACCACAGTCCTGGGCGCGACGTCCTTGGTGACGACCGCGCCAGCCGCGACGACCGCACCGTCGCCGATTGTCACGCCGGGCAGCACCGTGACGTTCGAGCCCAGCCAGACGTCCGCGCCAATGTGCACGGGCGCGGGAATCAAATTGGCGCGCAGCTCAGGGTCCATATTGTGGTTGAGCGTGGCGATGACGGCGTTGTGACCGATGAGCGAGCGGTCGCCGATTGTGATGCCGCCCTGGTCCTGGAAGCGGCAGCCGGCATTGATGAAGACGCCCTCGCCCAGGTGCGTGTTGAGGCCGCAATCGGTCGTGAAGGGCGGGAAGAGCCCCACACCCTCAGGCAGCGGTCGTCCGAACAGGTGCTCGAGCTGCTCGCGCGTGTCCGAGAGGCTGTCGAAGCTCGCGTTCATGCGCGAGGTAATGCGCATGGCGCGCTCGGACGCAGCCGTCATGAGGCGATGGATCTCCGAGCCGGCAACGACCTCCTGGCCGCTGTCCATGTACGCGAGAAAGCGGTCGATGTCCTCTTGGGTCATGGTGCTGCCGTCCTCGTACATGAGCGCCTCCTTATGCCGTGGTCACCGTCATTGTAGCCCCAGGCATGGCACTCCCGCATGGTCCACACACAGTAGTGGGGCCAGGAACGCAAGCCCCTGGCCCCAGCCCCCCGCCGGACGATTGGCTCGACACCCCCTGCAAACCAATCTGGGTGTCATCTATTGGTACGTTCCTGCGCGCGTTTCGTCCTAAGGATTTCGGGACTCGAGGGACGAGTTTTCGCACAAGCATTTGAGCTGGCCAATCCCGCGCTCTTATCGGCCATGACCGCCAGCCGAAACGAGACCTCCACAGATAAATAATTGGCTTATCCTAAAGAAAGCTAAAGCGCGCAGCTCAATCGCAACCGCTGGAGGGATGACATGAACGACAAGCCAGACAAGGTCAACATCAAGGTGAGCTGGAAGATGTGCATGCGGGTGGCCATCACCGTGTTCGTCGTGTTCCTGTGCATGCGCTACTGGGGGTTCCTCGAGGAGTTCGCCCAGCTCCTGCTTGGTGGCACGCTGGCCATCGTCGCCGGCCTCATCATCGCCTATGTGCTCAATATTCCGCTGCGATTCTTTGAGCGCAAGCTCCCCGGGCCAACCGGCGATGGCACGCGCAACCGCGCCCTTTCCATCCTGCTCACCCTGGTGTGCGCCGTGGGCGTCATCCTGTTCGTGGGCATCCTGGTCGTTCCCAACCTGGTCGGCGCCATCATCACGCTGGCACAGGCGGCGCCCGGCGCCATCGCGGCCGTCACCGACAACGCGTTCCTGTCGCAGTTCATCCCCGCACCGCTCGTCGCCCAGATCCAGTCCATTGACTGGGACTCGGTCATCAACAGCGCGGCGAGCTGGCTGCAGTCGGGCGTCGTGAGCTCGCTGCCGCAGGTCGCATCGGTATTTGGGCAGATTGGCGCCTGGTTCATGGGCGTGCTGCTGTCCATGTGGTTCCTGGGCGAGAAGGACGGGCTCAGCGCCGGTGTCCACACGCTCATTGCCACATACCTGGGCAAGGGCGCGGACGCGAAGTTCTCGCGCATCATCGCGACCGCCGATGGGTGCTTCCGCGGGTACTTCAAGGGCGCGGCGATGGAGAGCGTCATCTTTGGTGGCCTGGTCATGATTGCGTGCACGCTCGCCGGCATGCCCGAGGCGCTCATGCTGGGCGCGCTCGTGGGCGTCATGTCGCTCATTCCCATGATGGGCGCGCTGATCGGTGCCATCCTGGGCGCCATCATCATCCTTGCCACATCCTGGCAGCGCGCGCTCATCTTCCTCGTGCTGTTCTTTGTCATCCAGCAGATCGAGGCGAACGTGTTCTACCCCAACGTCGTGGGCAAGCAGGTGGGGCTCACGGGCATGTGGCCGCTCATTGGCATCACGCTGGGCGTGGCCGTCTTTGGCTTCCCCGGCGCGTTCGTGGGCGTGCCGCTGACCGCGACTATCTTCCGCGTGGTCGAGGCCGACCTGGAGAAGCGCGGCGTTGGCGAGGCGGCGAAGCAGGCAGAGAAGGCGCAGGAGTGAGGCTGCGGCGATATCGCTTGAGTTTTGCGAGGCCCTGGGATGCGTGTCCCGGGGCCTTTTGCCGTGGTGAATGCGGGCCGCCGGCAGGCGTACCATAAGAGGCAGCTGACGACGAGAGGAGATGGCACATGGCCAAGGGCAAGGGCAAGGTGGCGCGGCGGGTTCTTATCGCACTGGCAGTGGTGCTTGTCGTGGCGTTTGGTGCGGGCGCGTGGTACGTGAACGACTACTACCATGCCGACGACGTTGCCATGGAGGTCGTGGCCGATAAGAGCGGAGCGGCTGACGGCGTCGAGGTGCGCCAGCTAGAGGGCAACAAGATCGCGTTCGTGCCCACGCAGGCGCGCGCGGGACTTGTGTTCTACCCTGGCGCCAAGGTCCAGCCCGAGGCCTACGCGCCCCTGATGGAGCAGTGCGCGCGTCGGGGCATCCTCTGTGTGCTGCTCAAGCCCACGTTTAACCTGGC
>CAJOGH010000130.1 GCA_905233865.1 uncultured Atopobiaceae bacterium | reverse complement strand
ATCGACTCCTCGCGCACCGGTGTCATGCCTGTCATAGACGCGTCCACTCCCGTCGAGGCCTCTACCTCGCCCGAGCCCGCTCAGGTGGTCGAGCCGCAGGAGTCCGTGGAGGAGGCACAGGCCTCCGAGTCTGTCGACGAGGGCTACGCCGAGGGCTACGCCGAGGACGAGCCAGTCGACGACCTCTATGGCATGGAGAACCTTGAGACCATTGACGGCGAGCTTCCCCCGCTCACGCCGCGCCGCCCGCGTGAGGACGATATTGTCGAGCTTGGTGGCGCCGCGGGCGTTGGGCAGAAGATCTCCGGTATGTTCGCGCGCGTTCGCACGAGCTTCCTCAACATGACCGACAACATCCGCTCGCGTCGCGTTGACGAGCCGGTCGAGGTTGAGCCGCTCAATGCGCGCCCGCAGGTACCCGAGGTCCCTGACATCCCTGATGCCCCTGAGGTCTCCGAGGTCCCCGACGTGCCTTCGGACCCCCAGGAGACGGTCGCCAACATGCCGGTTATAGGGCCTGACGGTATGCCGGTCATCGAGCCGGCTGGCGAGGACCCGGCAGCTTCTCAAGAGGGTGCCTCCGCAGCTGATCTGGGTGCCACAAGCCCCATGCAGCAGCTCGAGCAGCCCCCGGCAGAGGATACGCCCGAAAGCGAGACATGGGGTCAGTCGAGCTTCACGCCCGAGCCCGCGCCTGCCGCCGCGCCTTCGCGCACGCCCAACCGCGACCTGCTTCCTGGGCTGGTTCCGTCACCGGTTGCCCTTGACCCCGAGCCAATCAACCCTGGTCGACGCGCCGCTCTCTTTGACCTTCCCGATCCCTCGGCTGATGAGATTGACCCGCTCGACTCCTCCATGCCTCACGAGCCGATTGCGGATCGTAGTGACATCTTTACCCTCGTTCCCAACGTGAGTGACTCCGCTCCAGAGCCTACGACGAGTCCTGACGTAACGGTTATCGCTCCGCCTGCGGAGGGAGAGGGTGCCATTGGAACCAGCGCAGTCGCGCCCGTTCCCGCCATGACCGAGCGTCGTGGCCGCCGTGGTCTCTTTGGTCGCAAGAAGAAGCGCGGCCAGGACAGCATGAGCTCCTGGCTCGGCGTCGAGGATGACTATGATGCCAAGTCTGGCGGTCGCGAGATTGGCTCCTGGGACAATTTCGATTCCGATGACGATGACTGGAAGGGTGGTGCCACCTCGGTGTCCGAGGATGGCCAGGATGCCAGCGGCGAGGAACTCGTCGACGCGGCGCTCTCGATGGGCGATGAGGCTCTGGCAGCCCATGACATCTGGTTCGTCAGCACGGGAGCCTCGTATCTTGATCACGCGGGCATGCGAGCCTTTGTTGATCAGTACCGCAAGGAGCTCCGTGGCGCGTTCGTGATTAACATTGACTCCGTAGGTGCTGGTGAGCTTGCCATTCTGAGCGTGGAGGGCGACGCCCGTCCTCGTCGTGCTGACCGCCGCATCTCGCGTCTGCTCGAGTCTGCGGCCAACGACATCCACGTGGGCCTGGTGCGCTCTGAGCGCAACTGGGATGACACGGACGCCACGGTTGCCATGCGCTCCTCGATGCGCTCCGCGACGATCATGGGCGTCGATGCCGCGGGTGAGCGCGCCTTTGGCCGCTCGCTGCAGGATACGGTAGACAACGTCGACCCTGCGCAGGTCGAGAGTGTGGTCCAGCTGGTATGCGAGGCCATTCGCCGCTCGTAAGACGAGCGTGCTTGTGGTAGGATACAGAGCACACGCGGGCGTAGTTCATCGGTAGAACCGGAGCTTCCCAAGCTTCTAAGGTGGGTTCGACTCCCATCGCCCGCTCCACAAAAGCAAAGGCGCGACCCCCTGGGGCCGCGCCTTTTTTTGCTTGATATGACCCAGGACTACTGCTCGGGGCGAATGATCTCCACGCCCCCCATGTAGGGGACGAGCGCCTCGGGCACGGTGATGGACCCGTCGGCGTTCTGGTAGTTCTCCATGATGGCGGCCATTGTGCGGCCAACTGCCAGGCCAGAGCCGTTGAGTGTGTGAACCAGGCGCGTCCCCTTGAAGTTGGCGGGGTCGCGGTATTTGATGTTGGCTCGCCTGGCCTGGAAGTCCCAGCAGTTTGAGCAGGATGAGATCTCCTTGTACGCGTTGTAGCTGGGCAGCCACACCTCGATGTCGTAGCACTTGCGGGCCGAGAAGCCAATGTCACCGGTGCAGAGGGTCACGACGTGGTAGGGGAGACCCAGCTTCTGCAGGATCAGCTCCGCCTCGGATACCATACTCTCGAGCTCGTCCATTGACTCCTCGGGCTTGGCAAATTTGACCATCTCGACCTTGTCGAACTGGTGCACGCGGATGATGCCGCGCGTGTCACGACCCGCGCTACCCGCCTCCTCGCGGAAGCACGGCGTGAAGGCACAGTACTTCATGGGGAGGTCGGCAGCGTCCAAGACCTCGTCACGATGGAGGTTCGTGAGCATGACCTCAGCGGTTGGGATCAGGTACATACCGCCGGAGACGTGGAACAGGTCCTCCTCGAACTTGGGCAGCTGACCGGTGCCAAACAGCGTGTCATGGTTGGTGATCACGGGCGACCACCACTCCTTGAAACCAGCCTCGTTGTGCAGGTCAATCATGAAGTTGATAAGTGCGCGCTCCATGCGGGCACCCAGGCCGCCCAGCACGTAGAAGCGCGATCCGGCAATCTTGACGCCGCGCTCAAAGTCGATCATGCCCGTGGCAGGACCAAGGTCCCAGTGCGCCTGGGGGTCAAAGTCAAACTCACGTGGAGTTCCCCAGGAGCGGACCTCGGGGTTGTCGGAGTCGTCGTGGCCGTAGGGGACGGTCTCGTCGGGGATGTTGGGGATGCGGCTTACCAGGTCGTAGAGTGCGCCCTCGGCCTCCGTGCGCTTGGTTTCAAGCTCGGCGATGCGCTCCTTGTTCGCGGCCACCTCGGCTTTAGCGGCCTCGGCCTCGTCGCGCTTGCCCTCACGCATGAGCTGGCCGATCATCTTGGACTTGCTGTTGCGCTCCGCCTGAAGGCTCTCGACCTCGGCGATGACGCTGCGCCTCTCCTGGTCAAGCTCAAAGAACCGCTCACGGTCCCAACTGGCGTTGCGGGACTCGCACGACTTGTCTACGGCGTCGGGGTTCTCGCGTACGAACTTGATATCGAGCATGCTGGCCCTTTCATGACTGGTGGTGGCTTGCCGGAGCTACGTCCGGCACTTCGACCAAGTATATACTTGTATGGCTGCAGGCTCGCAAACAGGAGGATTTTCCCATGGACCAGATCGCAGGCGCACTCAATTGGCTCTTTGGCACGCGCGAGGGTGTCTTCGTGCTTCTTGGTGCCGGCCTCCTCATCAGCCTGGTCGTGGCCCTCGTCCTGGAGCGGCGCGGCCGCAAGACCTACTACAACCATGCCAAGTCGGCCGACGACATCGAGCTCTTTGGCGAGGACGAGGAGGGTTGGAGCGACTTCGAGGACGACAACGTCTAGGGGCACATGCTCTTGTCGTCCATACAGTAGGTACGAATGCAAAAACCCCGCCATTGGCGGGGTTGTCATTTGCGTGGTGCGGCGTACAGGATTCGAACCTGTGACGTTCTGATTCGTAGTCAGACCCTCTATCCAGCTGAGGTAACGCCGCGTGTGCAAGAAGTATATTGGCACCATCGTTGGGGCGTGTCAAGCGGCAATGAATAATTTCATCCCCAATCTTGTTCAGCATACATTGAGTGTCTTTTAGGGTACTATTAGACACTGTATAGGTATGCAGGTACTTCCGTTCACCGGGAAGTTGACCATAGTCGGGGGGACAACCATGAGACATGGCCCAAATCGCGCGATTGCCCTGAGCATCATTCTCTCGGTTCTGATC
>CAJOGH010000129.1 GCA_905233865.1 uncultured Atopobiaceae bacterium | reverse complement strand
CGGGCGGCGAGCTGGTGCCCGTGACCATCCAGCTGCCGTCGATTATGAGCGTGGCTGTGCGCAACCTGCGTGCCAACGGCGAGATGCTGCCCGTGCCCCCGCGCGGCTACCTGCTGGCCCTGGGCGACTCCATCTCGCAGGGCTATGTGGTGGGCTGCCCCTCCATGGCGTGGCCGGTCCGCGTTGCCGAGGCGCTGGACATGGACATCATCAACCAGGCGTTCGCGTCGGGCACCTTTGACCGTGCCACCCTGCGTGGCTTGGCGCCGCTTGGCGCCGCATCGCCCGGTCTGGTGACCGTCGCGTTTGGCTCCAACGACTGGGAGCGCGCCGAGACCGCGGTCGCCCTGGAGAACGACGCCCGCGAGTACCTGGACAAGCTGGTCTGGCGGTTCCCGCTCTCTCCCATCCTGGTGCTCTCGCCGCTCTGGCGCGCCGACGCCGACCGCGAGGTCCCGTGCGGCAAGCCGCTCAGCTGGGTGCGCGACCTCTTGCGCGATCTGTGCGACGAGCACGAGAACCTGCACTTCGTTGACGTCTATGACGGCGTGGCGCACAACCCGCTCATCTTTGCCGACGGCTTCTTGCACCCTGGCTCGGTCGGTGCCGAGCTGGTGGCGGAGCAGGTTGTGCTTGCCGCCTGCGGCGAGGACGCCGATATAGCCGAGACTCCGCTGGTGCCCACGGCCGGCGCCGCCGCGCGCATGGAGCGTGGGCCGGCGAGCGCCGAGGAGCTGGCTGACGAGCAGAACCGCGCGCACGTGGGCGCCCCCGGCGTGCACCCCGAGTTCGACCGTCTGGTGCGGACCATCTGGCGCCTGCGCCAGCCCGACGGCTGCCCGTGGGACCGCGAGCAGACGCACGAGTCGATAGGCCGCAACATGATCGAGGAGGCTTACGAGGCGCTGGATGCCATCGAGGAGGGCAAGCCCCACCACGTGAGGGAGGAACTCGGCGACGTGCTCATGCAGGTGCTCCTGCACGCGCAGATGGGTGCCGACGCGGGCGAGTACGACATCGATGACGTGTGCGCCACTCTCAATCAGAAGCTCGTTCGCCGCCACCCCCACGTGTTTGGCGACCTTGCCGCATCAGACGCGGGCGAGGTGCGCGACATTTGGGAGGACGTCAAGGACGCCGAGCGCGCGAGCGACGACGAGCGCCCCAGCGGGCTGCTCGACTCGGTGCCGCGTGCGCTGCCCGCTCTCATGGCGGCGCAGAAGATATCCAAGCGCGCCGCGGCCGTGGGCTTTGAGTGGGAGACGCTCGAGGACGTGTGGGCAAAGGTGGACGAGGAGCGTGCCGAGTACCAGGCCGAGGAGGCGGGCTCGCCGTCTGCGGAGGTCGAGTTTGGCGACCTGCTGTTTGCTCTTGTCAACATAGCGCGCTGGCAGGGGATCGACGCGGAGGCAGCCCTGCGTGCGTCCAACGACAAGTTCCGCCGTCGCTGGGCCGCGATGGAGCAGGCCGCGCAGGAGTCCGGCGAGGACCTGAGCGCCATGAGCACCCAACGCCTCAACGAGCTCTGGGACGCCGCCAAGTAACCCGCGTGTATTCGCCCGTAGGTTTCACACATCGTTCAGGTTGACGTGTATTCGCCCGTAGGTTTCACACATTGTTCAGGTTGGCGCGTGTGTGAAGTAGCTGTTTGAGGGGTTACATCTGCGTGGGTGTTTTTGATACCATGAGGTATCAGCTCCAACGTAGGGAAAACAAAGCACATGAGCACTCAGCAGTCCACATTGGTATTTGCTCCTCGCCATGCAGGTGGGGCGCGTAGCGCTGCGCCTTTGCGCGGTGCCAGTGGTGCTAAGTCTCGTGCCGACAAGAGCACGCGAGCTGCCAGGGGATCGCATCCCACCAGGCGTGCCGCGCGCTCCTCGCAGGACAGTGCGCTGCGCGTGAGCCGTGCCACCTCTCAGGCGCGCAACGCGTCGGCCAACAAGGACGCCGCCGCCCGTCGTGCCGCCGTTCGCAGCCAGCGTGCCGCGCAGGCGGCCGCGCCGTCAAAGCGCGAGCGTGCCGCTGCCGTCGGGTCGGCTGCCGGTGCCGCCGTCAGCCAGGGCGCGCGTGGTGCTGCCCAGGGTGTGTGTCAGGCCGTCTCGTCTGCCTGCTCCAACTGGCAGCGCATTGCCATTGGCCTTGTGGTCCTCGTCATCGTGGTCTGGGCCTTTGCTGCCCCGCTGCGCACCTACTACTGCGCCGTCCGCGACGAGCAGGTTTACCAGGCCGAGCTGGCCGCCGTGGAGCAGCACAACCGCGAGCTTACCGACGCTGTCAACAGCCTGCAGACGCGCGAGGGCATCGAGGACGCCGCCCGCAAGCGCGGCTACGTTGGCCAGGGCGAGACGGCCGTGACCATGGAGGGCGTGGCGCCCGAGCAGGAGGTCTCGGGGTCCAAGGTCAAGACGACCCTGCCCGAGAGCCCCTGGTACATCAATATGCTCGACGGCCTCTTTGGCTACAAGTCGCCCCTGGGAACCAACGACTAGCATGGGATTTGCCTGCATCGACATCGGTACGGTGACCTGCAGGCTGGCGCTGTGGTCTGACGACCCCGCCCACCTTGACCCACAGGAGAAGCACTCGACCATATGCGACCTGGGCCGCGGCGTGGACGCGACCGGGCGCCTGCGCGAGGACCGCGTGGCCGCCGTGGTGGGCTGCGTGCGCGACTACCTCGTGCGTGCGGTGGCCGCTGGTCACACGCGCGTCGTGTGCACCTGCACGAGCGCCGCCCGTGATGCCGCCAACGCCGCTGACCTGCTTGACCCCCTGCGTGCCATGGGGCTTGAGCCCCAGGTGATCCCCGGCCGTGTGGAGGGCGAGCTCACCTTCATGGGCGTGACCTGCGACATGCCGGGCGAGCGCGTTGCAGTGGCAGACTCGGGCGGCGGCTCCACCGAGGTCGCACTTGGCCGCGCCGACGCAAACCAGACGAGCGTGGAGTGGGTCCACTCCTTTGACCTGGGCTGCCGACGCATGGCCGATCGCTTTGGCCTGGGCGAGGGCCCCGTCGCGCCTGCCACGCTGCACGAGGCCCACCGCGCGTGCGAGGACGTCTTTGCCGCGCTGCCGTGGGTGTCCGGCACGACCGAGCCCCCTGCGCGCCTTGCGGCGGTGGGCGGTACCGTGACGACGCTGGTGGCCGTCCGCGACCAGCTGGTTCCCTATGACCCGTCCCGCGTGCACCTGGCCACGCTCACCCTTGCTGACATCGAGCGCCTTGAGGCGCGCCTGTCTGCGCTGACCCCCGATGACCTGCGCAACGTGGCTGGCCTCCAGCCCCAGCGCGCGCCCGTGATCTTGGGCGGCGTGGTGGTCGTGGGCTCGCTCATGCGCGCGGCTGGGGCAGATGAGCTCACCGTGAGCGAGGGCGACCTGCTCAGAGGCCTTGCCATGGCGGTCCGAGCCAGCCTTGCCGGAACCCGTAAAGAAGGTTCGTGGAGACCTTGTCTGAAAGAAGTAGGGGTGCAGAAAGGGTGCAATATACGTTAAGCTAGTAGACATGCTTTGGGGGGCGTGGCGGAACTGGCAGACGCAAGGGACTTAAAATCCTTCGCCGCGAGGCATGTGGGTTCGAATCCCACCGCCCCTACCATGTACGTTCGGAGACCTAATGACGTTCAACCGCACCACAAAGGCACTCCTGAGCGCGAGCTTGCTGGCCGCGCCGTTGCTCGCACTCTCGCTCGCAGGCACCCCCGCCCTCGCCGACGACGACATCGCGGCCACCCCCGCGCCCATCGCACAGGACGTCAAGGCCGTCTCTGAGCTTACCGATACCTCCGATGCCATCGCGGCCGATAAGAGCCAACCTGCCGCGACTGACCCCGCTCTGGGCGAGCCCGCGAGCGACGTCGTCGACACGCCCAC
>CAJOGH010000128.1 GCA_905233865.1 uncultured Atopobiaceae bacterium | reverse complement strand
GGCCGCGCGGGCCAAGCTGCCGGCGTCATCGACGGAACAGGCGATAGACGGGGGCAACCACGCTTACTACGGCAACTACGGAGAGCAGGCAGGCGACGGTACGGCGAGGATCTCACGCGAGAGCCAGCAGGAGCAGACGGCTGACGCCATTGCCGCTCTTATCGGCCTTCAGTAAATCGGTACCTGTCCCAGATTCTCATTTGAGGGCGTGACGGGAGGCCCAGGTGCGGATTGCGGCGTCCAGTGGCTTGTTCATGCTGACGGGATAGGTGTTTCTGCCGGCCATGTACAGGATGCGCCCAAGGGAAGGTGCGACCTCCAGGGCTGCCACGAAGCGGCCCTCGTGGAACACGAGCACCACGGCCAAGTGGATGTGAGAGCGCCCCATGACAGTGAGGCGACCGTCAAAGACCAGGCCCGACAGGACGAGGTCGGCCAGGCTGTGCCGCAGCGAGAACGTATAGCCGTCGAACTCGTCCTCGAGGACTAGGTCGTCACTGTGATTGGCGTCGCGGAAGCGCTTGCCGCAAAAGGGCGCCATGCGCGTCAGCACCTTCGTTAGGTTTTGGACCTCAAGCCGTGAGGCATGCTCGATCGCGTCGGCGGGGGCGCCGTGGGCAAGCTCGTCCGCAAGGCAGGGGTCGACGGGACGGAACAGGTCCCCAAGCTCCCACCTGGTGCTTCGCTTGAGAAGGCGCAGGCCATAGGGCTCACCCTTGGCACGGCAGATGACGTCAAAGATGCGCATGGTCCCATTGCCAGCGACATCGTCCCGCTCTGCGAGCTCGCAGCACAACCGAGCCACGAGCCAGTCGTTGCTGAGAAATGAGCACAAGACGTTGACGTCGCGAAAGGGTGGGCCTCCTGCCATGGCGACGGCAGCGAGGCCAAGGGGGTTCCTGAGGATGGCGCGTCTCACGCTCTTGCACTGTGGGAGCGCGCTGCTCTCATACGCCTGGCGGACGTCCGCATAGCGCGCAGGCAGCACGTCACAGGACACCTCCGGCGGACGCGGTGGCCGGTCGTCGCCCGCGAGCGCCTCGTACGTGCGCAGCGGATAGCCGCGCAACCTGTTTGCGACAGCCAGGGTCATGAGAGGCGAGGCACCCTTGCGGCCAGTCGTTGGCGCGAGACCCAGCCGCGTCCCCGTCACGGGGCCGAGCGCGGCAAGCGAACGGTCGAGGTCCTCCACGCGATCGCGCATGAGACGGGCCACGAGTCCGAACAGCAGGTCGCATCGCATCGCGAGCGCGCAGGCAAGCGGATACCGCGTGTCGCCAAGGTCCTGACCGGCCCACTCGCGGGCTCGTGCGATGAGGTCCTCGCCATCTTCGCCCGCAAACCGCGACAAACCGTGCTCAAGGTCCATCTCCACACGGCTCACGGCACCGGCCAGCGCAGGCTCAAAGCTCATGCGAACGCCGCTCGCATCGCTCTCAACGCGAGCGAGCACGCTGTGATGCGCAAAAGGCACGGGAACGCCTTGGCTCTCAAAGCGTACGAGCGCCCTCATGAGGCACCCGCACGCGGCACACTCGTACACGGCCTCCTGAGGATAGAAGCCAACGAGATGCTCGTCCTCCGTGTACCAACAACCGCTCCCCCGTTTCCAGCTGGGTGACGGGTCATCGGCCTCGATGTCGCGCGCCAGCGTCTCGACAGGGCTCAGCGCGGGAGGCACGGGCGCATGGCAGCGCATGAGCTCAGCCAGGGGCACCATGTGACAGTCCCTCACCGGGCGAACGTTTGTGTAGCGAGAGGCCCCAAGCACATCCGGCTTGACCCTACGCAAGAGAGCACAGAGCTCATCTTTGGGGTCGTGGCCCAGCGGCACGGGCAGCATCCAACGGTCACGGTCGGCCTCAAGCGTCTCGCCACAGTCCGGGCACATGTACTCAAGGGTCATCAGGCGCGCGGCAATCTCGTCTTCCCCGCCATTCGGGAAGTCGCGCCCTACGACCTCGACACGATGAGCGTAGCCGCCCATAAGCCGCGCCATGTTTGCCACCGCCCGGGCCGACCCCGTCAGCTCGCGTCGTCGCTCGCGCATGACCACCGACGGGATGTCCGAGCCAGCAAGCCTGAGCGCCATCGTGTCCGTCCGTGCGTACTCGTCTCCGTCGCCGCCGGCTAGCTCGTAGCTGGTCTTGTGCCACAGCACGACGTACTCGAGTGTCTGACCCCTCATACCTCTCCGCTCTTCTCGCCCTATGCCAAGAAGAGCCTACCTACCGCGATGTCCCCTATTTGGAGCATAGGACAGGCGTGTCATCTTGCTATCTCAACCCGTACCATCCGATGCCCTCGGCGCGCCGCAGTCAGGCGGCACCCGCTAGGTCAGGCACCACCCTGGAGCGTCATATCGTGCATTTGGGGCCTTTCCCGTTCGAAGTTACCCGCCAGGGTGGCAAAACCGCAGCGACTTTGTGCTCTTCTCGCCCTGCCGATAAGAGCGCACGGCTGTAACCTGGTCTTTTATGAACAGGTGGGCATGGCGACGTCCGCAGAGAGGCGGAAAACACCACCCCGGCGCGTCATTTGGAACATCAGACGGCCGTTTTGCACAACATGACACCCCGGGGTGGAAAGCTGAAAGGTGCCTTGCCTCCGTCCCTCTGGCTCACTCCTTGCCGGCGACGCTGTTGACGTAGTCACGTTGCATGGCAAAGAGGCCGCTTATGAGCTCGCCGAAGTTCTGGGGCAGGTCGTCGTAGCCGGCAAAGGCCGAGGCCACGCGGGCCTCGAAGCCCTCCAGGGTCTGCGGGTCGTACCAGCTCCAGTCCCACGACGGGTCGAGGTCAGAGAAGTTGGAGCAGCAGAGCATGGTGGCGAGCGCCGGCGACTTGCAGACCGCCTCGTAGGGATAGTCCCTGGACGGGAACCCGAACGCGCGGTCGAAGTCAAAGAGCGGTGCGATGCGACAATCCCCCGTCAGCACGTTACGGATGACACCCAGGTTGCCCTCATGGAGGTCCTGGTGCAGAGCAAGGGCCTTGAAGGTGAACACCTTGGCGACCAGGACGGACGCGTCGACGATACCCGCGCGCGTGAGGACCTGGGCGAGCTGGTCAGGATTGGCAGGGTCTATAGGGTCCGTGTCCTCGGACCCGCTGTAGCCCGCCATCGCACACAGGCGCCGACCCTGCACAAGCTCCTCGTCCGGCCCGTGCATGAGGGGGCTTGCGCTCATGCGGCGCCCCATGCGCTCAACGACGCGCAGCGGCTGGCAGGCCGCCTCGCCAAGGAGCATCTGGCAGAGCTCGAAGGCAAGAAGGGCTCCCTCTAGGTCGGCGCCACTCGGCAGCAGCGACTCCTTAAGAAGCCAGGTATGGCCGTCGCGCCGCTCCCATACCTTAGCGAGCTGGCCGCCCGTGGTGATGTCGGGGACGTCCGGAGAGCAGGTCGCAAGCCTTGCGTAGTCACGTGTGAGAACCGCCGTGCAAAAGGCGTCGTCCCAGTCATTGTCGTAACAGTTAATGTCCTCCCAGCGAACGAGCGGGCCAGGCGCGCGATACCAGAGCCCGTCAGCAAGCGACAGCCCATGGCCCATGAAAACGAGCTCGAGGGGCGAGCGCGCGCCAAAGGCCGCTAGTATCTGGACGATGTCATCCCGCTGGGGAGAGAGGCAGCGTCGACGCAGAAGGGACGTGAGCGCGGCATCACGATCGCGGCCGCCGAGCCCTAGCGGCGTGAACGCAGACTCGCCCGCAGGCAGGGCGTCCAGCACACGGGCCTTGCCTGCGGCCACGTCGACATCAAAGTCGAGCAGCTCGCGGTTATGGAGCATGAGGGTGCGTCGCACGCTTATCGCCGCACGTGGCGCCTAGTCCGGGAGGGGATCGTAGAGACACTGGGACGGGTCGTATCCGCTGCAGAC
>CAJOGH010000127.1:5601-6306 GCA_905233865.1 uncultured Atopobiaceae bacterium | reverse complement strand
GTACAGGCGATGCATCGCCGCCGCGTCACTCGGCCGCACGCCCGCAAGCGCAGGGCCGGCGACACCCGCCACGCAGGCAACGGCGATGGCCAGGGCACACGCGAACTTCTTGAGACTAGGCATAATCTCCCCCATCTTTAGCTATCCAGCTAATTTTAAGGGGTTATAAGCTAGGCTTCAACAGTTGCACAGCTGTATTTAGCAGAAGGTCAGCAAGACGTACACCTGTCGGCCGCACAAAACGACACCCAAACATTGACATTCTGTGCAGCAGTTCACTCCCCCGACAGGTCCAAGCGCAGGAACGCGTCAAGGCACGTGGGGTCAAACTGCGTGCCGCGCCCCGCCTCGAGCTCGCGGCGGATCTCGTCCATGTCCATCACGCCCGAGTACACGCGCTTGGAGCGCATGGCGTCAAAGGCGTCGGCCACGGCAACGATGCGCGCGTGCAGGGGAATGTCCTCCCCCGCCAGCCCGTCAGGGTAGCCCTTCCCGTCCCAGCGCTCGTGGTGCCACAGGGCGACGTCGGCCGCGGCGCGCAAGCTCTCCATGCCAATGAGGATGTCATGCCCCACCACCGTGTGCCGCTGGATGTCGTGGTACTCGTCGTCGGTCAGCCGTCCCGGCTTGTTGAGCACGGGGTCCGTCACGCCTATCTTGCCGATGTCATGCAGCAGCCCCTCGGTGCGGACGGCTGCCACCTCG
>CAJOGH010000127.1:0-5586 GCA_905233865.1 uncultured Atopobiaceae bacterium | reverse complement strand
GCGTACTCCGCCACGCGCACCGAGTGGCCGTTGGTGTAGTGGTCCTTGGCGTCAATCGTGTTTGCCAGCACCAGCTCCAGCTCCATGCTCATGTTCTCAAGCTTCTCCGCGCGCTCGCGGGCCAGCCGAGTCTGCTTGGCAACCTCGTGCTCCAGGTGCTCCTCCGCGCGCAGGTCCTTGAGCGTGGCCACGTGGTACTGCACCATGGCGATGGTGGTCAGCAGCAGGTTGAGCGCGTACAGGATCGGGAAGCGCGTCATGAAGGTACTCGAGTATATGCCCTCCACGCACCCCCTGAGCGGCGTGTAGAACAGCACGACCAGGAAGACGAAAAAGTAGTACGACAGCGCCAGGCCCACGCGCACGCTCACGAAATAGCAGAAGGCAACGGGCACTACGAGGGTCCACAGGACGGCAAAGCCCTCGTTAACGCCGGTCAGGGCGTAGTAGGTAAAGCTGAAGGCGCACGCCACGAACATGATGCCCGACGCGATCCGCGTGTCACGCAGGAATACCGCGCTCAGGGCGATGGCAATACCGCCCAGGCACAGAACCGCAGTGGTGAGGGTCACAAAGCCGCGCCCCTGGATGATGTTCATGATGGTGAGGATGGCGGACACGAGGCCCACGCCCGCGCCCATGACCGTGCACACGCGCAGGCTGTCGTCCCGCTTGGCACCCGTGTGTATGGGCACCTTAAGCTGCTCCCATACCCTAGAGAGATACGAGTACATGCGACCTCCCGTCCGCTCCCTAGTGTAGCAGCTATCTTTAAGGCCGATAAGAGCCGCGCGGAACGCACGCGTGACGGCGGAAGGCGATTTGCGGAGCAACAAGTCAGAGGTGTGGCCTACGCATGCTTGAGGCTCTTCTCGCCCGCAAAAAAGGGCCCCGCGATTGCGAGGCCCTCACATGCGCTATGTTCCCACGCCTACACGATGCGCGTGCGGCAGTACGGGCAGACCTTCCAGTCCGCGTTGAGCGGGCGGTGGCAGGTGGGGCAGACGTTGCGCACCTGCGTGTTGCAGATGGGGCAGACGATGAAGTCGCGGTCGATGGGCGTGCCGCACTTGGGGCAGATGCCGTAGTGTGACAGCTGGTGCTCGCGCAGGGCGATGTCCAGATCCTGCTCCTCGCGGTCGACGAGGTAGGAGCTGGGGCGCAGGATCACGTACGCGAGCAGGCCGACGATAGGCACGACGGAGATGATGGCCCACACCCACCACGGCTCGGCACCACGGCGCTGGGCGTCGCGGATGACATAGACGATGGAAAGGACGTAGAGCATCACCACGCAGGCCAGCATGAGCATGAGAACCATGCGGACCTCGGGAGTGATGAGCTGATTGATAAGGTCAGACATCTGCGGACTGCTCCTCTTGTATCGTCGGTTGCGCGTGCCTGCGGCACACATCACGTGTCATTCTAGCAAAGGCTAGCGCAGACGTGCCACAACCTCGCCAGCAAGCGTGATAGAACCACAGGCGAGGAAGGATTCTTCACAAAGCGCGGCTAATGCCTCATCCACGGTGCCGTAGGTACCGACTACGTTAGCGCCCGCGTCCTGGAAGATACGTGCCAGCTCAGGGGCGGGAAGGGCGCGCTCGCTTGACGTCTGCGTGACGTAGACGCGGGGGAACTCGGGCGACAAGAGCCTCACTATGCCCTCGACGTCCTTGTCGGCCAGCACGGCGGCAAGGAGCGCCGGTCGGGCTTGGACGTCTGGCTCGAGCGAACGGACGGAGGCGAGCAGCGACGCGATGGACTGCGGGTTGTGCGCGGCGTCCACCATGACGAGGGGATCGGCAGAGCGGACGTCAAAGCGGCCCGGGGTGGGGCACGTGACGACGGCGTCAAAGGTGCGGTCCGCGTCGAGGGCGCGGCCCAGGTAGGACTCGGCAAGACAGACGGCCGTGGCGATGTTGGGCGCCTGGTAGATGGGCTTGAGGGCGCTCAGGCCCTCGTAGGTCGCGCGCGGTGTGGTCACGTCGACGATGAGCGAGCCGCCCAACTGCTCAGGCACACGGCGGATGGCATAGCTGGCCTGGGGCAGACCGTCGCGGTCAGCGGGCGTGCCGGGGTGCATGACGCCAGCGCGGTCGTCTGGCGTGGCAGGGCGCAGGAGCAGCGGCGTGACGCCAGCATGGGCGGCCTGGTCGAGGAAGACGTCCTCCACGCTCGTGGGCGTGGCGACGCCGGGGCCCAGCACACAGGTGCGGTGCGACTTGATGATGGCGGCCTTCTCCCCCGCGATGGCCTCGAGGGTGCTGCCCAGGACGCGCGTGTGGTCCAGGCCGATGCCCGTGACGGCCACAGAGCGGATGGAGCCCGCCGCGCTCGTGGCGTCCCAGCGCCCTCCCATTCCGCACTCCAGGACGGCGACGTCCACATCGGAGAGGGCAAAGGCCACGAGGGCCGCGACGGTGAGCAGGTCGAACTCGGTGATGTCGTAGGGGCGCTCATCGGCGGCACGACGCGCGCGGTTCACGCGCTCCCCTGCCTCGATGGCGGCGGACATCGACTGCGCAAAGAGCTCGGGTGTGACGGGCGCGCCGTCGACCTCCATGCGCTCGGTGTAGTCCACAAGCTCAGGCGAGGTGTAGAGCGCCGTGGCAAAGCCGTGCGCGCGCAGGATGGAGGCGGTGTAGCGCGTGGTGGACGTCTTGCCGTTGGTGCCGGCCACCTGCACGCACTCGAAGGTCAGGTCGGGACGGCCCAGCTCGTCAAGCATGTCCTCCACGCTCTCGAGCATGGGCGAGATGCCCAAGCGCAGGCGGTCGTGCAGGACGTCGAGCGACTCGTGGTAGCCCAGGCGCTGGTAGTCAAACGGAATGGCGTACGCCATCTGATCCCCCTTCACATAAAAGCGGCGGCACGCGCGAGCGCACCGCCGCAGACATCGCTGGTACCTAGCCTACCCCAAGAGCATGCGATCGTTGGCGAACTCGTCGCCCTCGGCCTCCTCGAACTTGGCCAGCAGGTCCTTGACCGTGAGCTTGGACTTCTCCTCGCCGCTCGCGTCAAAGATCACGTTGCCCTCGTTCATCATGATGATGCGGTTGCCAACGCGCAGCGCGTCGTGCATGTTGTGCGTGACCATGAGGGTCGTGAGGTTCTTCTCGGCCACAATCTCCTGCGTGAGCTCGAGGACCTTGGCGGCCGTCTTGGGGTCCAGGGCCGCCGTGTGCTCGTCCAGAAGCAGCAGGCTCGGCTCCTTGAGGGTGGCCATGAGCAGGGTGAGCGCCTGGCGCTGGCCTCCGGAGAGCAGGCCCACCTTGGACGAGAGGCGGTCCTCCAGGCCCAGGCCCAGGCGGGCGAGCTTCTCGCGGTAGCCCTCGCGCTCGGCGTGGGTGATGCCCCAGCGAAGGCTGCGCGACTCGCCGCGGCGGAGGGCCAGGGCGAGGTTCTCGTCGATCTGCATGTCGGCAGCCGTGCCGCGCATGGGGTCCTGAAACACGCGGCCAAGGTAGCGGGCGCGGGCGTGCTCGGGCAGGCGCGAGATGTTGGTGCCGTCCAGGACGATCTTGCCCTCGTCTATGGGGTAGACGCCGGCCACCATGTTGAGAAGGGTGGACTTGCCGGCGCCGTTGCCGCCGATGACGGTCACGAAGTCGCCGGGGGCAAGGTGGAGGTTGACGTCCTTGAGGGCGACCTTCTCGTTGACGGTGCCACGGTTGAAGGTCTTGCGGACGTGGGTGATCTTGAGCATTACTCGCTACCCCCTTCCTTGTACTGACTGCGCAGGCGGTGACGCTCGACCACGACCGGCACGCACAGGGCAATGGCCACGATGACGGCCGACAGCAGCTTCATGTCGTTGGCGTCCATGCCCAGCTGCAGGACGATGGCACGGATGAGGAAGTAGACGACCGAGCCGACGATNNNNGGCCACGAGGCGCGAGCCAAAGGAACGCAGCCCGCCGGGCATCAGACGTCCCAGGACCTCGCCGATGACGATGGCACCCGTGCCCATGCCGATGTCGGCGTACTTCTGGCTCTCGCAGATGAGGGCACCGGAGAGGCCAACGAGGCCGTTGGACAGCACGAGGGCGATCATCTTGGTGACGCCGGTGTTCACGCCCAGGGCGCGGATCATGTCCTCGTTGTTGCCCGTGGCGCGCAGGGCGCTGCCGATCTCGGTGCCAAAGAACCAGTACATGGCAACGACGACGATGATGGCCACCACGACGCCGATGATGGCCGTGGTGGTGGACTGCGGCAGGCCCGTGAGGTCGGACAGGCGCGAGAAGACCGTGTCGCTCTTGAGCAGAGGCACGTTGGACTTGCCCATGATGCGCAGGTTGACCGACCAGAGCGCGATCTGGGTGAGGATTCCCGCGAGGATGGCGGGGATGTCAAAGACGGTGTGGAGGAAGCCCGTTACCGCGCCGGCAATCATACCAGCCGCCATGCCCGCGAGCAGGGCGACGATGGGGTCGCAGTTGAAGTTGACCACCAGGACGGCGCACACGCACCCGCCAAGGGCAAAGCTGCCGTCGACCGTCAGGTCGGCGATGTCCAGCAGCCTGAACGTCACGAAGACGCCCAGGACCATGATGCCCCACAGGATGCCCTGCGACGCCGCGCCCGAAAGCGCCAGTACCATAGTTTCCTCCTCTTACGCACACGTGCCCCGGCCAGGCTATCAGCCGGGGCACGCCTGTTGCCATGTCGCCAAAGCGACGCTCTTGCAGTACTAGATCACCGAGAGGTCGATGCCCAGGAGCTTGGCCTTCTCGTCGTTCTTGATGACCTGGAGCTCGTTTGCGGGCGTGTACTCGATGGGCATGTCCTTGGGCTTGGCGCCCTCGGTCAGGATCTTGACGGCCATCTTGCCGGCCACCTTGCCCAGGCTCTGGTAGTTGATGGACAGCGAGCACAGGCCGCCGGCCGTGACCATGTTCTCCTCGCCGCAGATGACGGGGATCTTGATCTCGTCGGCCACCATGGCAACCGTGGTCATGCCCGCGGCGATGGTGTTGTCGGTGGGCGCGTAGATTGCGTCTACCTTGCCGTTCATGGACTCGACGACGGACTGGATCTCGTTGGAGCTGGAGACCGTGTAGCGCTCGTGCGCGAGGCCGATGGCATCGCACTGGGCCTCGGCCATCTCGATCTGGATGACGGAGTTGGTCTCGGCCGAGCAGTACAGCAGGCCCACGCGCTTCGCGTTGGGCAGCACGGTGTGGAGCATGTCGATCTGCTCCTTGACCGGGGTGAGGTCAGACGAGCCGGTCACGTTGGTGCCGGGCTTGGCGTCGGTGTCAACCAGGCCCGCGCCCACGAAGTCGGTGATGGCGGTACCCACAACGGGAATCTCGGTGGTGGCGCCGGCCACGGCCTGGGCGGCCGGGGTGGCGATGGCAAAGATCAGGTCGGAGCCGTTGTTGACCAGGGTCGTGGCGATGGTCTGGCAGGCCGACTGGTCGTTCTGCGCGTTCTGGTCGTCAAGCGTGTAGGAGATGCCCGCCTCGTTGAGGGCGTCAACGAAGCCCTTGTGAGAGGCATCGAGGGCGGCGTGCTCAGTGAGCTGCAGGACGCCGATCTTGTAGGACTTGGACCCAGCGTTTCCGGATCCGCCGGAGT
>CAJOGH010000126.1 GCA_905233865.1 uncultured Atopobiaceae bacterium | reverse complement strand
ATCAGCGTGCCGTTTTTGTGAGCTATCTCTGCAAACTCCTTTATCGGATTGAGCCTGCCGAAAATGTTTGATATCTGCGCTATCGCAAACAGCTTTGTCCGCGGCGACAGAGCCTTTTCAAGCGCCTTGGCGGTGTAAAGTCCGCTTTTGTCGCATTCAAGGAATTTCAAAACGGCGCCCTTTTGCTTTGCAAGCACCTGCCACGGCAGAAGATTTGAGTGATGCTCTGATATGCACACAAGTATCTCATCGCCCTGCGTGATGTTTGCCTGCCCCCAGCTGTATGCTATGAGGTTGAGGCTCTCGCTTGCGTTGCGGGTAAAGACAATCGCGTCGCCCTGAGGCGCGCCGGCGTCATCTACCGCACCTATGAATCGAGCCACGTGGGTACGTGCCTGAGCGATGGCTTGCGTTGCCTCCACGGAGAGCCTGTACAATCCGCGCAGGGGATTGGCGTTCATCGTCTCGTAAAACTCGCGCTGGGCGTCAAGAACGGCGGACGGGCGCTGGGCCGTCGCCGCGCTGTCGAGAAACGCGAGCTCAGGATGCTGCGCGAGCAGTGGAAAGTCCTGCTTGTAGGGACTCTGGGCTATGATGCCCAGCTCGGCTGCGGAGAGTGGGGTCGTCATGCTAGTCCTCCTCATGGGCGACCGCGTCGAGCTCGAGGCCTTCCACGAGGTCGTTTGCGATGTCTTCTCCCAGCACTGCCTTGGCGCGCTCGAGTACCACCGCGCGGACGTCGGCCGTCGGCGCCGCAATGAGCGCCTCGTCAAAGAGCGCACGCACGTAGAGCGCCTCGGCCTCCTGCTCCGTAAGCCCGCGGTCGGCCAGGTAGCGTATCTGCTCGGGGCCAACGGACCCTATGGTGGCGCCATGGTTGCCGGCCACGTCGTCCTCGTCGCAGAGAATGACGGGCATGGTCTTGTTTGTCACGTCGTCGGAGAGGATGAGCACGTTTTCCAGCTCGGTGCCTTCGGAGCCGGAAGAGCCGTGTACGAGGTCGATCGTGGCACGGAGCGCTTTGCGAGCATGGCCGTCGAGCACGCCTGACTCGGTGACGTTCGTGCGACCGTTGCGTCCGCGCATGCGCACGACGTGGTTTATGTCGAGCCGTTCGTCCTCGCGCCCCAGATAGCGGCACGTGAGGTCGAAGCGGGCGCTCGAACCGTTGAGCGAGCAGGTGAGCCCCGCGGCCGTGGTGCCGGCACCGAGGAAATACTGGCGCGCGTCCACGTGGGCGCGAGCGTCTGCGGTGATGCCTACGGACTCGATGTGCTGTACCTCGTCGTCTGCCGCCACAAACTCGAGCACGTGCACGCGCGCGTCATGCTCGGCGATGATGCGAACAAGTGCGGCCGATGTGTCGAGCTGTTTGCTGGTGGCGGATGCGTTGGCCTCGTTGGCGGACTCAGACGGTCCTTGCCCCGCTTCGCCCGCCGCGGAACTCGCCGACAACGAGGAGCTTGTTCCCTTTGCCCCGCCCGCGCACACCACCACGGTGGCCTCGGCACCAGCGCGCACCATGACGCCGGTGTCCATGCCGGTGACGACGATGGGCTCTTCGCGCTTCTCGCCGGCACGTACCTCAACGTAGGAGGCATCGGTGGCCTGGGACTCTATCCACTCGGTGACCTGCTGACCCATGCCGCACTCGATGCTCTCAAAGAGTCGCGGCAGGGCGAAGTACACGTCACCCTTACGCGAGACAAACGGCACCTCGAGCGTGATGTCGTTCGCGCGTAGGTAGTTCCACGTCTGGGCGGGCGGGGTGTTGACGCGGGAAAGCGTAACGGTGCTGTTCTCTGCCATTATCCTATCGCCCCTTCCATTTCGAGTTTGATGAGGTTGTTCATCTCTACGGCGTACTCGAGCGGCAGCTCCTTGGAGACGGGATTGGCAAAACCGCCCACCACCATGGTGCGGGCCTCGGCCTCGGAGCAGCCGCGGCTCATGAGGTAGAGGATCGTGTCGTCTGAGATGCGACCGATGGTGGCCTCGTGGCCCACGCTAGCCGTGGCGTTGCGCACGTCCATGGCGGGAATCGTGTCCGACCGGCTGATGTCGTCGAGCATGAGCGACTGGCAGCTCACGGTGCAGCGCGCGTTTGCCGCGTGGCGTCCCACTACCACGGAGCTGCGGAAGGTGTTGCAGCCGCCGTCCTTGGAGATGGACTTGGTGTCCACGCTGGCCGTGGTGTTTGCGCCGTTGAGGATCACCTTGCAGCCGGTGTCGAGGTCCTGTGTCGCTCCGGCGAAGGTGATGCCGGTGAACTCGCAGTTGGAACGGTCGCCGGCAAGGATGGTGGTGGGGTAGAGGTAGCTCACGTGGCTGCCAAAGCTGCCGGAGACCCACTCCATCTGCGCGTCTGCTCCCACGCGGGCACGCTTGGTGTTCAGGTTGTACATGTTTTTCGACCAGTTCTCGATGGTCGAATAGCGCAGGCGTGCGTGGTCCTTCACAAAGAGCTCCACCGCGCCAGCGTGCAGGTTTGCCTCGTAGTACTTAGGCGCCGAGCAGCCTTCGATGAAGTGCAGGTCCGCGCCTTCCTCCACGATGATGAGCGTGTGCTCAAACTGCCCCGCGCCTTCGGCGTTGAGGCGGAAGTAGCTCTGCAGCGGGTACTCTACCTTCACGCCCGCGGGGACGTATACGAACGAGCCGCCGCTCCACACGGCGTAGTGCAGGGCCGCGAACTTGTGGTCGGCGGGAGGTATGAGCTTGCCGAAGTATTCGTGGACCACGGGCTCCCACTGAGGGTCGTGCAGGGCGTCTTCGATGGTGGTGTAGATCACGCCGCTCTTCGCCACGTCCTCGCGCATGTTGTGGTACACGATCTCGGAGTCGTACTGGGCGCCTACGCCGGCGAGGCTTTCGCGCTCCGCCTCGGGAATGCCCAGACGCTCGAAGGTGTTCTTTATGTCGTCGGGCACGTCGTCCCAATTCTTTGCCTGCTTGGTGCGCGGGCTTACATAGGTGGAGATGTGATCCATGTCCAGCCCAGCGATCGACGGCCCCCAGTTGGGAGCCATCTCCTTGGCGTGGTAGGTCTCGAGCGCGGCGAGGCGCATGGCGAGCATCCACTCTGGCTCGTCCTTCTTTGCGCTGATGGCGCGAACGATGTCGGGCGTGAGGCCGTCGTCGTAGCGCTCGTAGCCTTCCTCGGAGTACGTGAAGTCATACAGCGAGCGGTCGACATCGGCTACCTGGGTGCGATTCTCGGTCCTCTCGCTCACGCGGCGCCTCCGTCCTCGCCGGCTCGCTCGAACTGCTCGAAGCCGTGCGCGTCGATGTCGTCGATGAGCGATCCGGGGCCTTCGGCCACCATGCGGCCCTGCACCATGACGTGCGTGCGGTCGACGGTGAGGCGCTCGAGGATGCGCGTGTTGTGCGTGATGATGAGCAGCGAACCGTCGCAGTCCTGACGGTAGGCCTCGATGCCCTTGCTCACGACGCTCAGGGCGTCAACGTCGAGGCCGGAGTCCGTCTCGTCGAGGATGGCGAGCTTCGGGCGGAGCAACAAGAGCTGCAGCATCTCGATTTTCTTCTTCTCGCCGCCGGAGAAGCCGACGTTCAGCTCGCGCGTGAGGAAAGAACTGCCCATGTCGAGCTGGTCGGCGATCTCGCCCACGCGGGCGCGGAACTTGCGCGCTGTCATCTTGAGCTCGGGGCGCTTCTGCGTGATGGTGCGCAGGTAGGAGTAGAGCGGCACGCCCGGAACCTCCACGGGCGCCTGATAGCTGAGGAAGATGCCGGCGAGCGAGCGCTTGTCGGCAGCGTCGTTTGTGACGTCGGCGTCGTTGAAGAAGATCGAGCCGCTGGTGACTTGGTAGGTGGGGTCGCCCATTACCACGCGGCCCAGCGTGGACTTGCCCTCAAGGCGGCCCAGGAT
>CAJOGH010000125.1 GCA_905233865.1 uncultured Atopobiaceae bacterium | reverse complement strand
GTTTGGCGCGGGGCCGATCTTTGCCTCGGGCAGCATCTCATGGCAGAGCTGCATGGCCTTGGCCTGCGCAAGCAGCATGTGGTGGTTCTGCTCGTAGATGAGCTTTGTGGCGCCCGGCGCAGAGGTGTCGATGCCGAGAATCGCCTCGGCGGCGAGTGTCATCATGTTTTGCTCGTTGATGGTGAGCCAGTACTTCACGCGGTCGCCGTAGTGCTCAAACATGAGGCGGCTGAACTCGAGGAACGCGTCCACGGTGGCGCGGTTGCCCCAGCCGCCGATCTCGTCGAGCGCGGCGGGCAGGTCGAAGTGGTACATAGTCACGAGTGGCTGGATGCCGTACTTCAGGCACTCGTCGATGAGGTCGCTGTAGTACTGCACGCCCTCCTCGTTCACGCGGCCGGTGCCCTCGGGCAGCAGACGTGCCCAGCTGATGGAGAAGCGATAGGTCTTGAAGCCCATCTCGGCCATGAGGGCAACGTCCTCCTTGAAATGGTGGTACTGGTCAGCGGCAACCTCGAAGCCGGAGGTGCCCGCGGGCGGCTCCTTCACGTCCTGGACCGACGGCCCCTTGCCGTTGGTGAGCGCGGCGCCCTCCACCTGGTATGCCGAGGTCGAGGCTCCCCAAAGGAAGTCCTTGGGGAAGGGCTTGAGTGCTTTGTGCAACATGTGGTGCTCCTTTCCATAGCCAACAATTCCAACAATTGCAAGTGTGAAGGATGAAGCATCGACGCACAACGACGGAACGGGCGAAGTGCCTTCTTGAGCGAGTGCGCGGACACCCTCCCTGCCTTCGCATCGCGTGCAGGTGAGCGGGGAATACGAGATGGAAGAGGGAGTGCCCTGGGCGCTTGGCCCGGCCAGCGGCTTTGTTTTTTAAGCTTGAGTCGCAAATCGATATAAAAGCCGTCCGCAAAAGGTTGTGTTTGGGCTGCAAACGGCGTCGATACGTGCTAGAATGCCCTTCGCAAGGCTGTGAAGGGGAGGAGTACTCCGGGAAGCGTTGTGATGAGCGAGCGGAGACGGTGAGAGTCCGCGGCAACGTCCGGAAGAAGATCGCCTTGGAGCTGCGACCCAAACGGGAGCCATGCACCTTGTGTGCTCCTCAGTAGGCGTCGACGGGATGGTCACCGATACAGGCCAGCCGAGTACGGCGATATACGCTCGCTGGGTGGTTTATAAGCGGAGTGCGCAACGTGCGCTTCGTCCCAGGGTGCGGGACGGGGACGCTGCTGAGGCGTCCATGACGTGGGGAGACCTACAGAAAGGACACGCACATATGGCAAACAAGTTCAAGAAGACTACCAACCTGCCGCGCACGCGCTTTGCGATGCGCGCGAATCTGGCGCAAAACGAGCCCAAGCGCCTCGCCGCATGGGAAGAGGCGGACGTGTACAAGCTTGCGCTGAAGAAGAACGAGGGCCACGAGAGGTTCGTGCTGCATGACGGCCCCCCGTATGCAAACGGTCCCATCCACCTCGGCCATGCGCAAAACAAGATCTCCAAGGACATCATCAACCGCTACTGGATCATGCAGGGCCGCGAGGTGCCGTACGTCCCGGGCTGGGACTGCCACGGCCTGCCCATCGAGCACAAGGTGGAAGACATGCTCGGCGCGACCAAGTTCCGCGAGCTTCCTACGGAAAAGATCCGCGAGCTTTGCCGCAAGATGGCGGTCGAGCAGGTGGACACGCAGCGTCAGGGCTTCAAGCGCCTCGGCGTGCTTGGAGAGTGGGACAACCCCTATCTCACCTACACCAACGACTACGATGCGACGGACATCGAGATCTTCAAGGCAATCTACGATTCCGGCGCCATCTATCGCGGCCGCAAGCCCGTGCACTGGTGCAGCCACTGCCACACCGCCCTCGCCGAGGCGGAGATCGAGTATGGCGACGAGGTCAGCCCCGCCATCTTCGTACGTTTCGAGATGACCACCGTGCCCGCCGGTCTCGAGGGCTGGGACGGTCTGCTCGACGTCGCCATCTGGACCACGACGCCGTGGACGCTTCCTGCAGACGACGCGGTCATCCTGCATCCCGAGGCGTCGTACGTGGCCGTGGAGCATGACGGCCGTGCGGCCATCTTCGCCGAGGCGCTCTGGGAGAAGTGCGCAGACAAGTTCGGCTGGGAAGGCGCCGGTCTGGTGCTTGGCGAGGACGGCGAGCCGTGGCGTGCGACCGGCATGGAGCTGGCGGAAAACCGCTACAAGCAGCCGATCTTCGGTGACGAAGGGGAGACGGGCAAGTTCATCTACGCTGACTACGTCACGCTCGAGGACGGCACGGGCATCGTGCACGCGGCTCCCGGCCACGGCGTGGACGACTACCTCGCCGGCATGAAGTTCGACGTGCCCGTGGTCATGCCCGTCGACGACGACGGTCGCTTCTTCAAGGGCGAGGGTATGGGCACCGGCGGCCCGTGGGGCGGCATGGAGGTCAACGAGGCCAACCCGCGCATCATTGAGTGGTTGCGTGAGCGCGGCACGCTCATCATGCACGAGGATATGAACCACAGCTATCCGCACTGCTGGCGCTGCAAGAACCCCGTGATCTTCCGCGCGACCAGCCAGTGGTTCGTGTCCATGGACGCGACCGGCCTGCGCAAGACCGCCCGCGAGGCGCTCGACCACGTGGACTTCTATCCAGCGCATGCCGTGAAGCGTATCGGGTCCATGGTGGAGGGCCGTCCCGACTGGTGCATCTCGCGTCAGCGCAACTGGGGCGTGCCCATCCCGGCGTTTACCTGTCAGGACTGCGGCGAGTCCGTCATGAACGACGAGACGCTCGACGCCGTCATCAAGCTGTTCCGCGAGCAGGGGTCTGACCACTGGTTCACCGACGACCCCGCGAGCTATCTGGGCGATGCCTGCACCTGTCCCTCCTGCGGGAGCCACAACCTCAAGGCGGATCGCGACATTCTGGACGTGTGGTGGGATTCCGGTGTGTCGCACACTGCCGTATGCCGTCACCGCGGCTATCTCTCCTTCCCCGCAGACATGTACCTGGAGGGTTCCGACCAGCATCGCGGCTGGTTCATGAGCTCTCTCATGACGAGCATCGGTGCATATGGAGTCGCTCCCTACAAGTCCGTCGTGAGCCAGGGCTTCACGCTTGACGGCCAGGGCCGCAAGATGAGCAAGTCCCTCGGCAACGTCATCGATCCAAACAAAGAATGCGACACGCGCGGCGCCGACGTGCTTCGCCTGTGGGTCGCCTCGGTGGACACCTCGGTGGATGTACCGTGCGACGACCAGATTCTGAACCACGTGGGCGAGGCATACCGTCGTTTCCGCAACACCTTCCGCTTCCTGCTTGGCGAGATCGAGGACCAGTTCGACCCCGAGGTAGACGGGCTTGCCGTAGAGGAGCTCGAGCCCTACGACAAGCTCATGCTCGCACGTCTTTGCGAGGTGCACGATCAGGTGAGCGAGGCGTATGCGGGCTATCGGTTCAACCAGGTGTTCCGCACGCTCTACGACTTTGTCATTACCGAGCTATCAAACGGCTACCTCAACGCCACGAAGGATCGCGTATACTGCGAGGCGCCGGAAAGCCGCGTGCGCCGCAGTGCCCAGACGGTATGGGCGCACATCCTGTCCATGCTGCTTCGCGACCTGCAGCCCATCTTGGTGTATACGACCGATGAGGTCATGGCCTACCTTCCCGAGAGCATGCGGGATGCGCAGAAGTACGCCGCCCTTCTTGACTGGTGGAAGGCGCCCATGGGCGCAGAAGAGCGCGCGCCGTATCTGCCGGTGTATGACGCCGTTGTGGAGGCGAGGGCCGCATTCACGAAGTCGTATGAGGCGGCGATCGATGCCGGCACCATCACGGAGAAGACGACGCAGGCGGCGTGTGCCGAACTCACGCTCGCCCATGAGCAGTATGAGCTGCTTGTTGGAGC
>CAJOGH010000124.1 GCA_905233865.1 uncultured Atopobiaceae bacterium | reverse complement strand
CCGAGACCTATGAGGCTCTCGCGGAATATATTCGAAAGGACTTCGACGGCTTGAAGGATGCTGTTGCCCTCCTGATGGACGGCGGGCGATACCGTATAGACACGTCCTCCTATCAAAACGACATGACCACATTCCACAGTCGTGATGATGTGCTCTCGCTGTTGATTCATCTGGGCTATCTGGGATATGACGACGAGACCGGTGAGGTGTTCATTCCCAATCGAGAGATTCTTGATGAGTTCAGGACGTCTACAAAGTCGGGTGAGTGGGTGGATACCTTCAAATCGTTTGCAATCTCGCAAGAGCTTTTGAAAGCGACCTGGGATCAGGATGCGGAACGTGTGGCAGAACTCCTTGAAAAAGCCCATGATCGAACCGGCAACAAGACATACAATGATGAAGCGGCTTTAAGCTACTCAATTCAGTATGCCTACTATGCGGCACAGAAGTACTATACGACGATCCTTGAACTCGACACAGGGAAGGGATATGCGGACATTGTTTATCTTCCGGCGCCGAAGTATCCGGAAAAGCCGGCGTTACTCATAGAGCTGAAGTATGAAAAGACAGCCGGTGGCGCGATCGCTCAGATCAGGCGGCAAAGATATCCGGACAGGCTGGAGCATTATAAGGGCAATATCCTTTTGGTTGGGGTCAACTACGATAGGGATGTTCCGAATGATAAGCCGGGGTTCAAGCATCATAGTTGTGAGATTGAAAAAGCATGAGAGGTAAAACAAAATGCAAAACATTACAGAAGCTTTTAAAGACAAGACACTCGTGATCACCGGCGGCACCGGCTCCGCCTCCGGCGAGCTCGGCCGCGGGGAGGCACTCGTGAGCTTCCTCGACGAGTCCGGCGCGCCCACGCCCGTCGAGCGCGTCTGGGTCATGGCGCCGGGATGCGCCATGGGTGCGGCGTCCGAGGATGACCGCCGCTACCTCATCGACAACTGCCCGCTGACGTCAAAGTACGCCACGGCGTTGGACCGCGAGAGCGCCTACGAGGTTCTGGAGGGCAAGGCCGTGGCCGAGGCCCAGGCTGCCGAGGAGGCTCGTGCCGCCGAGCAGGCTGCCAAGGAGCAGGAAGCTGCGGAGAAGGCGGCTGCCAAGGAGGCAGAAAAGGCAGCCGCCGCCGAGGCCCGCGCCGCAGCGGCAGAGGCCCGTGCGCAGGAAAGGGCCGAGCAGAAGGCAGCCGCGGCGCGCGAGCGCGAAGAGGCCAAGGCCGCCAAGCGCGTGCAGCGCTACACCGACGCCATGATCACGAGCGCCGCGCGCTCCGTGGGCACGCAGATCGCACGCGGCATCCTGGGCTCGCTGCTCAAGTAGGCGCAACTTCCGTTCGTGTCAAAAGAGGGCGAGAAGAGCCAAGCTCTTCTCGCCCTTTGTCTGTATATGAGAGTGGGGCAGGCGCTACTTGGCACCGTACCAGGCAACACCCTCGTCCTTCCAGCCCAGGCTCACGAGTGTTGATTGCTCGTGGGTGTCGGCCGTGAAGTTGTGGTTGTTGGCAAAGGCATTGGGATTGTAGGCGCGAAGGATCTTGACGCCGCGGTTGGTGTCGGAGTACCAGCCGATACCCTCGTCCTTCCAGCCTGCGGCAATGAGGGACGCGCGCTCGTTGGCCGAAGTGCAATAGTGGTGCTCGCCGCCGAACTCGTTGTACAGGCGATAGACCGGCTCGCCGTCAGCGGGCGCGTTCCACGCTACGCCCTCGTAGGTCCAACCCGCAGCCTTGACCGCGTCGCGCTCGCCGGCGTTGCTGGTGTAGAAGTGCTCGCCTGAGTTGGGGTTGTACAGGCGGAACATCTGAGAGGTCTTGGGCGTCACGGTGACCGTGCACTGGGCGGTCACACCGGTCGAGGTGGCCTTGGCCGTGATGGTGCAGGTGCCGGTCGTGATACCCGTGACCTTGCCATTGGCGTCAACCGTCGCGATGCCGTCGTCGGAGGTTGACCAGATGATGGTCTTGTCCGTGGCGTTGTCGGGCTTGACGGTTGCCTTGAGGTTGGCTGAGGTGCCCGCGGCCAGCTGAAGGGTGGTGCGGTCGAGGGAGACGGAGGTCACGCCGACATTGGTCTTGGCTGTGGCGGTGGCGAGAAGGGTGTCGCGCGGGTCCGTGTCAGTGGCCTCGTAGAACTGGACCGTGTCGCCATTTGCGATGCCATCGCCAGCGTAGAAGAAGGCCGTGGGCTTGTCGAAGGGGGACTTTGCCTGGATGAGGTCAGTGTCAGAATCGCCCTTCTTGTACGCATGCACGACGCTGCCCTTATCCGGCGCATCGGCGCCAGACCCAAGATTCGCCGTGGCATACGTGCCGTTGGTGGGAAGCCACATCTTCTGGTCGCTCCTGCCCAGGCCAAGGAGCTGGCCGCCCTTGACGTCAAAGGAGCCCAGGACATCGATGAGGGACTCATCCTTGTTCTCGGCGGCAAAGAGCGCCTGACCGTCCGTGACAACGAAGTCGCCGTTGGAGTCGAAGGCGTCGCCTTGATAGGAATGCAGCGTATACATGCCGCCCTTGAGCTCGATGAGGCCCGTCTTGCCATCAGCGTCGGAGCCAGAGATTGCGTCATCGAAGCTGGAGATGAGGACAAAACCACCCTGAAGGACGACGTGTGCCGCCTTGATGCCCTCGGCGCCGGGCTTCTCCTGGGAAACGATCATCATCTTTGGTTTCTCGTTGCCCGAAGTACCGATGGTAACTGTGCCGTCAGCGTGGACGCCGTCACCTCCGGCGGAGATGTGATTGAACTCGCCACCGGCAATCTCGACGTCACCCGCGCAGGTGATGGCGTGACCGTTAGCAGAGAGCCCGGGTTTGTCATCATCGGGCCCCTTGAACGCACAGTCGGTGATGGTGACTTTCTTTGCCGCGGAGATGCCGTCGTCGGAGGCATACACGGCAAAGGTGCCGCCATTGATGGTGACGGTACCCTCGCCATCCTCGCCGTCATCGGGCACGGACTTGATGCCGTCCTTGCCGACCGGTTTGTCAGACGTGCCAACATTGAAGGTACCCTTGTTGAACGTAAGCGAGCCATCGGACGAGATGCCATTGCCCTTCTCCGCGCCAACGGTGACGCTGGGGCCGGTGCTCTCAT
Source organism: uncultured Atopobiaceae bacterium (assembly GCA_905233865.1). Lineage (GTDB taxonomy): Bacteria > Actinomycetota > Coriobacteriia > Coriobacteriales > Atopobiaceae > CAJOGH01. Next base: position 803 of record CAJOGH010000124.1, on the reverse strand, counting down.
CACTGGGGTCGCCAAAGACGATGGACGTACCAGCGCCGCCCTTGATGGCGTTCTGCTTGATGTTGCCCTTCTTGTCGGCCTTTGCACCATTGCCGATGACCACGAATTTGCCGCTCACAAAGGTGCACGTTGAGTTCTTGGACACCTTGATTGCCGCGTTGTCGGTATTACCCGTACCGTCTTCGAGCCCAACCGGCCCGCCTTCCCCGCTGGGTCCTATGAGCTTCACGTTAGAACCGGTCTTGAAGGAGAGTGCCGGGTCAGACGCGGAACGGATAAAGGTGCCGCCGTCAAAGACGAGCGTGACCTCATCTTTCGTGTCAACGATGACATGCGCACCATAGCCCTCAGAGACCTGCCCAGCGAGGTAGTACGTACCAGCCTTCTTGATGGTCAAGTAGGACTCTGCTTCTTCGATGGCCGGCGTGACTTTAAAGTTTTCACTGGTCTCAGGATTGGCGGTGATCGCGCCTGTGACAGTAAACTCAAATGTTCCGTCGTACGAACTGTCCGCCAATGCCACCTGTGGCAGCACGAGCAGTGCCAGGGCACACACCAGCGCGCACGCCAGCGGAACCAGATGTCTTGATCCGAGCTTTGTCATAACCTACCTGCCTTCTCCCAAACCGAGGCGTCGGACCGCCAGATGTTGTGGCAATCCTGTCGGTCGACTTACAACATCTTGAAAGTCTAGCAGAGGTTGGCTCTTATCGCCCTCTGTGTTCGCAAAGCGCAAACCCAGACACTCTTGCGTTCGCCCCACCTCAGTCCTATCCCTCGTCGCCGTCCCGCCCGCGTCCCGT
>CAJOGH010000123.1 GCA_905233865.1 uncultured Atopobiaceae bacterium | reverse complement strand
ATGCACGTTTTGCAACTTTTTGCAGTGCTAAGACGGCCCAGGTCTGGGTGTCGCGCAACGTTTCCCCAGGAAAGGTAGGCTCAGATTAGCCGATATGGCAAGAATGGCGCTGCAAAAATCTTCAAAACGTGCAGCGGGCAAAAAAAGGGCTGGCAAGAAGCACGTTCTTGCCAGCCCCCTGATGTGACAAATCAGCTGGTGATTTGTCACATCGGCCAGGTCAGCGCGTTACAGCACCTTTGACAGGAACGACTGCAGGCGCGGGGAGCTGGGCGAGCTGAATATCTTGTCGGGTGCGCCCTCCTCCTCGATGACGCCGGCGTCGGTAAAGATGACGCGGTCGGACACCTCGCGCGCAAAGCCCATCTCGTGGGTCACCAGCACCATGGTCATGCCCTGCTCGGCAAGGCTGCGCATGACGTCCAGGACGTCCTTGACCATCTCGGGGTCAAGCGCGCTCGTGGCCTCGTCAAAGAGCATGATCTGCGGGTGCATGGCAAGGGCGCGCGCGATGGCCACGCGCTGCTTTTGGCCGCCGGAGAGCGACTTGGGGCTGGAGCTCGCGTGGTCGGACATTCCCACGGTCTCCAGCAGGTGCAGCGCCAACTCACGCGCGATGGAAGGGTCCATGCCCTGCACGCGCAGCGGACCAAACTCGACGTTCTCCACGACCGACATGTTGGGGAAGAGGTTGAAGTGCTGGAAGACCATGCCCACGTTCTGGCGGATGCGGTTCATGTCGGTCTTGGGGTCACAGATGTCCTCGCCCGCGATGACGACTGAGCCGCTCGTGGGCGTCTCGAGGCCGTTGAGGCAGCGGAGGAACGTCGACTTGCCCGAGCCGGAGGGGCCGATGATGCAAATGACCTCGCCGGCGTGCACGGTCATGTCGATGCCGCGCAGGACCTCGTTGTTCCCAAAGGACTTGCGAAGGTTGCGGACCTCGATGACGGCACGCTCCTCCTCCTTGGCGGACGCGCCAAAGCTGTAGACGTCGTCGGGCGCAAAGCCCGGGGTGGTGTTGCTCATTAGCCCATCCTCCTTGAGGCGAGGTTGGCCAGCCAGGTAAGGATCGAAATCGTGACAAGGTAGATGACCGCGACCATGACGAGGGTCTCGGTGACGCGGAAGTTTGCTGCGTAGATCTGCTGCGCCTGGTACAGCAGCTCGCCAAAGCCGATGGCAAGCAGCAGCGACGAGTCCTTGACCATGATGATTAGCTGGTTGATGACGCTGGGCAGCGCGATGGTGGCCGCCTGCGGAAGGACCACGCGGCGCATGGTCAGGCCGTAGCTGGCGCCCAGCGAGCGGCCGGCCTCCATCTGGCCCGGATCGACGGACTCGATGGCGCCGCGCACGACCTCGGCCAGGTAGGCGCCGGAGTTGAGCGCCAGCGTGAGGCCACCTGCCACCCAGACGTTGACCGGCGTGCCGATGATCTGCGGGATGCCAAAGTAGAAGAAGAAGGCCCATACGAGCACCGGCGTGCCGCGGAACAGCCAGACGTAGACGCGGGCAATGGCGTCCAGCACGCGGATCCCGCTCACGCGCGCCAGGCCCATGAGGATACCCAAGACGAGCGCACAGGCAAAGGCCACAAGCGTGATGATGACCGTGTTCTTGAGGCCAATCATCAGCGCGGGCATCGAGCTTGCCCACAGCTCAAAGAAGCCAGGGCGCGCGACGGTGGTGCTGGCCTCGTCGGAGGCGGAGCCCAGGTAGTTGTCGAGGATGTGGTCGTAGGTGCCGTTGTTCTGTAGCTTGGCCAGACCCTCGTTAAAGGCGGCGAGCAGCTCCTGGTTGGCGCCCTTGGCCACGAGGAACCCGTAGGAGGCGCCAGGCACCTTCTGTGTGACCGTCTTGAGGCCGTTGCCCTGCTTGATGCCGTAGGCGATGACGGGGTAGTCGTCAAACACGGCCACGGCGTTGCCGGAGCGGATGACCTCGTACATCGTGGAGGCCTGGTCCACGGAGTAGACGCTAAAGCCGTACTGCTCCGCGAGCTCGCGGGCATAGCGCTCGCCCTCCGCGCCCGTCTTTGCGGTCACGGTCTTGCCGGCCAGGTCCTCGTAGCCGTGGATCTCGTCGTCGGTCGAGCGCACGGCCATCTGGATGCCGGACTCAAAGTAGGGCTCGGAGAAGTCGTAAGAAAGCTTGCGCTCGTCGGTGATGGACGCGCCCGCGATGGCGCCGTCGGCGGTGCCGGAGGTGACGGCCTGCAGCGCGGCGTTAAAGCCCAGCGACTGGATGTCTACCTCAAAGCCCTCGATGTCGGCGATGGCACGGATCAGGTCCATGTCGATGCCCACGAGCTTGCCGCCCTCCTGCCACTCAAAGGGGGCAAAGGTGGTGTCGGTGGCAATGGTGAACTTCTTGCCCTTGACCGCATCGGATGCGTCGGCGCGGGCGGCCGTGGGCACGGCCGACAAGAGCATGAGCGCTGCGAGGACGCATGCCGCGACGCGCGCGAGTACACGGCGCGCGCGGGCGCCATGGGGTTGCGTGTATGTCATTGGTCTCCTCTCGGAACCCGCACGCTACGCGCGGGTTAACAGAACACGACCTCATTGGGTTGTCAGTTAGACATTATCGTACAATTGCGCGAAAACACGCCGTCCCTCACGGGGCAAACACACTCGCGTGACCTACTTGAAGCGCGCGTGTAACGTTAGGAGCTCACATGCCCATGGACTTCCGCCGCCGCCTGCCCATCCCCAAGGATGTCAAGGCCATGATGCCCCTAGGGGACGACCTGCAGGAGCAGAAGCGCGCCTTTGACGAGCAGATCGCCAACATCATCACGGGTGACGACAAGCGTAAGCTGCTGGTCATAGGCCCGTGCTCGGCCGACCGCGAGGACGCGGTGGTGGACTACGCCGTGCGCCTGGGCGAGCTCGCGCATGAGGTCGCCGACAAGCTCGTGCTGGTCCCGCGCGTGTACACGAACAAGCCGCGCACGACCGGCCTGGGCTACAAGGGTATGCTCCACCAGCCCGACCCCCAGGGCGAGTCCGACCTGCTCGAGGGCATCAAGGCCATTCGCCACCTGCATCTGCGCGTGGCGCAGGAGTCCGGTCTCTTTACCGCCGACGAGATGCTCTACCCGCAGGAGCAGCGCTTTGTCTCTGACCTGCTGAGCTACGTGGCCGTGGGCGCCCGCAGCGCCGAGAACCAGGAGCACCGCCTGGTGGCGAGCGGCCAGGAGGTTCCCGTTGGCCTCAAGAACCCCACCGGCGGCAGCCTGGAGACCACGCTCAACTCCGTCAAGGCGGCCCAGAGCCGTCACATGTTCATCTACCGCAACTGGGAGGTCGTCACCACTGGCAACCCGCTTGCCCACGTTATCTTGCGCGGCTACACCGGCCTGGACAACAAGAACCACGCCAACTACCACTACGAGTCGCTGGAACTCGTGCACGCCCTCTACGACGACATGGGCCTTGCCAACCCCTCCGTGATCGTCGACTGCAACCACGCCAATTCCGGCAAGCGCGCCCTGCACCAGCCGCGCATCGCCCGCGAGGTCATGGAGAGCTGCAGCCTGGACCCCGGCATCGCCTCCATGGTCAAGGGCTTCATGGTCGAGTCCTACCTGGAGGACGGCACGCAGCCGGTGGACGGCGGCGTGTACGGCAAGTCCATCACGGACCCCTGCATCGGCTGGGACAAGACCGTCGCCTTCGTCCGCGACCTCGCAGAGCGGGTGTAGCGGGAAGGCAGGAGCGCCGTCGCTTGCACAAAACGACACGCAAACATTGACTTTCTGTGCTGCCGACAAGAGCCTGCGCAAGCCCCGCTTCGTCTACCTGCGGGTTTGCGGGAGGCACGCTCTTGTCGCCTGGCCGCTTGCACAAAACGACACGCAAACATTGACATTATGTGCTGCCGACAAGAGCCTGCGCAAGCCCCGC
>CAJOGH010000122.1 GCA_905233865.1 uncultured Atopobiaceae bacterium | reverse complement strand
TCCGAGTTTGGCCTCACAAGCCAGGTCGTTGGGCACGTGAGCGGCCCCCTTGTCACGACCTTCAAGGTCGAGATGGGCGAGGGCGAGCGCGTGAGCAAGATCACCAACCTCCAGGACGACATCGCCCTTGCGCTGGCCGCCGTGTCCGTGCGTATCTTTGCCCCCATCCCGGGCACCTCGCTCGTGGGAATCGAGATCCCCAACAAGGAGCGCTCCAACGTGTTTCTGGGCGACGTGCTCCCGTACGCCAAGGGCGGCCCGCTCGAGTTTGCCATCGGCCGAGACTCCGAGGGCAAGCCCGTCGTGGCCGACCTCTCGCGCATGCCGCACCTTCTGGTGGCCGGCACCACGGGCTCGGGCAAGTCGGTGATGCTCAACTCGCTGATCATGTCCATCCTCATGCGCGCCACGCCTGACCAGGTGCGCTTCATCTTCGTGGACCCCAAGCGCGTCGAGTTCCACTTCTATGACGGCCTGCCGCACCTCTACGTGCCGGTCGTCACTGAGCCGCGTCAGGCCGCGAGCGCCCTGCAGTGGGCCGTCTCCGAGATGGAGCGTCGCCTCAAGGTCTTTGAGCGCGCTGGTGCGCGTGACATCCGCGGCTACAACAAGATGGTCGAGGGCGGCAAGTTTGCCGACCAGGAGAACCCGCCGACGGCCCTGCCGTACCTCGTCGTCGTCATCGACGAGCTCTCCGACCTCATGATGGTCGCGGGCAAGGATGTCGAGGCGTCCATCGTCCGCATCGCGCAGCTTGCGCGTGCTGCCGGCATCCACCTGGTGCTTGCGACCCAGCGCCCGACGGCAAACGTTGTCACGGGCCTCATCAAGTCCAACATCGAGACGCGCATCGCGCTCTCGGTCTCCTCGGGCGTGGACTCCCGCGTCATCCTCGACCAGGTGGGCGCCGAGCGCCTGCTGGGTCACGGCGACATGCTCTACCGCTATGGTGGCAACCGCGTCCGCCGCATCCTGGGTTGCTATACGTCTGACCCGGAGATTGAGAAGACCATCGACTTCTGGCGTGGCCAGGCCGAGCCTGACTATCACGACGAGATCCTCTCCACTGTGGTGCCCGCTGCACAAGGTGGCGGATCTGCTGGAGCTGCCGAGGACGATGACCCGCTCATCTGGGAGGCCGCACAGATAGTTGTGGACTCCAAGATGGGAGCGGCCTCCACGCTCCAGCGTCAGCTCAAAGTGGGGTACGCTAGAGCCGGCAGGATCATAGACATGCTCGAGCAGAAGGGTGTCGTGGGCCCGCGCAACGGCAACAAGCCGCGCGAGGTGCTCCTGGACGCTGAGGGGCTCGAGGAGCTCAAGGCCGCTGATGCGGCGTACAGGGAGGTGTAGCTGGTGAGTCGCCCATACTTTAGCGAGATGCTCTACCAGCAGCGCTGTGCCCTGGGCCTTACCATCGAGCAGGCGTCCCGCGTGCTCAAGCTCAAGCCGCGGGCCCTCAAGGCCTTTGAGGAGGGCAACTTTGAGAACATCCCCAAGAGCGGCTACGCCCAGGGGATGATCTCCAGTTACGCTCGTTACCTGGGGCTTGACCCGCAGGAAGTGGTGAGTCACTACCAGCGTGACTTGGCCGACTATACCCATGCCGTGGCCACGGGCGGCTACGCGCCTTCCAGCCCCGCGCGCTCCACCGCGACGCTCCATGGCGTCAGCTCCATGCTGCAGCGCCCGGCCGACCAGACCAACCCCGGCTCGCTCGAGACCGTCTCGCCGGCGCGCCACCGCTCGGACACGATGCAGTCGCGCTATGGTGTGGGGGCGCAGGGTGGCTATGGCCAGGGCTATGGCGCCCCGCAACAGGGTGGTGGCTACGGCCAGCCGCTCGGCTATGGCCAGCAGGCCGGTTACGGCCGACAGGGTGGCTATGGCCAGCAGGGCGGGTACGGCCGCCAGCCGAGCCACGCCTATGGCAACGAGGCTTCGGGCTATCCACAGGGGCGCCCCTATACGTCCCGCCAGCCTTACGACCAGGGCGTGGACCCGCGTAACGCGCGCGGCACCTACCGCAGGCCACAGGAGGGCGGTCGCTACTCGCGCAGCGTGAGCCCCGAGGACACGATTGTGAGCCGGCGCTACGAGCCGGAGCGCTACACGGACGACCTCTACTATGACGAGGCCAGCCCCTACGAGGCCGCATCCACGCGCACGGGCCGCCGGACCGCCGCGGGATCGGCGCCATGGTTCGCCCGCCCTCCGGGACGCATGTACCAGCAGGCAAGCGGAGCGAAGTCGAGCTTGACGTCCTCCGCCCAGTGCCACATCTCCATGTGAAACCTGATGGATTTCCCGAATGGGATGGCGTCAAGCGCGCGGTTGCGTATGTTGACGACGTTCTGCCGGGGAAAATCCTGGTTCAGAGGCCGGCCTTTTCCGATGCCGACGGGCTGCGCGAGGAAAGGATGATCGAACACGTTGTAGCGGCCCCAGGCATAGCCGTAATAATCTTCCGAACCGGTGCCGATGTAGGATGGCGAAGCCTCTCCGTCCACGAACACCTTCTCGTCGCCCTCGCCCCACCATTTCGCGGTAGGTTGCCAGATGGCGAGCGTGGTGCCGACGAAGAGGCCTTCGCCCTCCAGCTCAGCATAATCGTAGTCGTACTGAAGCTTCTCAGGGCCCTTGCGCGAAGGCGCGTCGGCGTATTCGTGCCAGCAGGCGCCGAAGTGCATGCTGCGCGCCGAATCCCAACGATAGGGGCCTACCTCCATGGCCGTCGCGGAAAGAACGACAGGCGCATCCCCAAGGTTGCGCACGGTGACCGAACATTCCTTCTCGAACGGCATCGTCCACCTGCTCTCCATGCGTCCGACCCCAGGGCAGGACGTGAACCAGCTGGAATAAGCTTCGTACGTATACCCGCAGCCGAAGAACTCGCCGACAGGCGCCCACACCGTACGCTCGCCGTCAAAGGACAGCTCAATGACCGTAGAACGAAGCGTCTGCGGCTTTTGCCCGGCATCTACGGACATGGCGATGCGACGAATCGCGGCGCCTCCCATTCGCGCGATCGTACGCGTGACGGACGCGCCGGCCGGAACCTCGCCGTCGAACGACAACGTTTCGTCCGTGGGCTTGTCCGTACCGTTCAGCCCGCGCGCAAGCTTCCTGTTGGCGGCGTCGATGGCAGCCTTCTCACGGGCAAGCACGTCAGGCGAGAACGATTCGACCTCGGTGCCGGCCTGGTATGCGCGCGTCTCCACGTTGTAGTAGAAGGAGCCCTTGGTCCCTGGCTTCCGCACATAGGCCACTTTGCACGACTTGGCGTATGGAATCGGCAAGTAGAGATCGTGACCGCGCCTTTCGTACGGCGACTCGTGCGAAACCGAATCGGAAAGCGGCGCGGCGCAAAACATACCACCGCTCACGAGCTTGAGGCAGTTGTCCTCGGCGACGAGCCGCCCGTCGACATAGACGCGTATCTTTCCCTCGCCCGCCTTGCCCGAGACCGTGATCCAGAAGCGTGTGATCGCGCCAGGCCCCTCCGCATCGAGCATCACGTCCTCCGTGCAGTCGCCGACGGTCTCGCTGCGGATGAACTTGCTGTGGTCGTTGTTCGCGAACCATCCGTCTGCGTCAGGCGTCGTCGTTCGGCGGTCATGGCTCGACCAAAGCCGGGCCGTGTATCGCGGCGAAGGCAGGTAGGTGTTTGCATCAGGGTCTGTCATTTCGGCCAGAAGGGACCTCAACGTCACCTTGTCGGCGGCGTTCGTCGCGGCGAAGAACCCAATCGCCACGGACGTCGCCAATGCCGGGATGAATCTGTTTTTCTTCATGGTTTGCCTCTCGTTTCTCCGAACGTCACCATTTTCACACAAACCGCCGCCAGGCCGCAAGTGGAAAATTTCTCCTCTAGCTGAAAGCTGTTGGCACGGCTTTCAGTGGGCGCGATCACGGAGAATGCGGCCGCGATG
>CAJOGH010000121.1 GCA_905233865.1 uncultured Atopobiaceae bacterium | reverse complement strand
CCACGCGTCTGGGCCCGATCCATACCGAGTGGACGCGCGACGCGGCCGGCAAGGTGAGCTTTGTCTGCGACGCGCCGTCAAACGTCCACATAGATTCCTACAAAAAGTGACAGCAGACAGCACACATATAGTTATTGTCGCAGGTACATAGCACAAATTATAGTTATATCAACGTTAAGAGCCAAATCAGTAGGAAGGAAAATCATGGCAGACAACAAACAGATAGCAGCCGACGTTCTGGCTGCGGTGGGCGGCAAGGAGAACGTGAAGTCCGTGCTTCACTGCATGACGCGCCTGCGCTTCAACCTGGTGGACGAGTCCATCGTAAACGACGACGAGGTCAAGGCCGTCAAAGGTGCCCTGGGCGTCGCCAAGCAGGGCGGCCAGTACCAGGTGATCATCGGCACCAACGTGCCCGAGGTATACAAGGAGCTCACCGAGATGGCCGGTCTGGGTGCCGAGAAGGCCGTGGACGAGAATCTCGATGAGTCCGAGGCGCCCAAGGGCAAGCTCACTCCCAAGGAGATCGGAAACAACATCCTCAACTACCTCTCCGGATCCGTCGTGCCCCTGATTCCCGTGCTCGTGGGCGGAGCACTCTTCAAGACGCTCGAGGCGATCTTTGGACCCACGCTTCTCAACCTCGTGCCGGCAGACAGCCCCTTCGTCTTCTTGTGCGAGATGGTCTACAACGCAGCCTTCTACTTCATGCCCATCATCGCCGGCTTCGCGGCCGCCACGAAGCTCGGCATCAACGGCTTCCTCGGCGCGTTCATGGGCGCCGTCCTCATCGAGCCCAGCTACGTGGCGCTACAAGGCCAGGAGGGTGCCGTCTTCAACGTGTACGGCATTCCCGCTCCGATCAACGGATACCAGCAGACGCTGATTCCCGTGCTCCTGTGCGTAGCCGCGATGGCTCCCATCAACAAGTTCCTCAACGCAAAGATGCCCGAGAGCGTTCGTACCATCTTCGTGCCCTTCCTCACCATGGTCATCATGATGCCCATCGCCATGTGCGTCCTCGCTCCTCTTGGCAACATGATCGGCAACGCCATCTCCGGCTTCTTCTTCTGGCTTGCAAGCACTCCTCTCGGCTTCCTCGCCGTCACCGTCATCTCCGCCCTGTGGCCCCTCCTCGTCATGACCGGCATGCACGTGGGCATGGCCGCCATCGCCCTTGCCGACTACGCACAGACCGGCACCGACACCATGCTGCTCCTTGCCGCCACCGTCCAGGCCTTCACCGTCTCCGGCGTCGCCCTTGCCGTGTGGCTGCGCATGAAGGATCCCGAGCAGAAGACCCTCGCCTTTGGCTACTTCGTGACCCAGTTCATCGGCGGCGTTGGTGAGCCCCTTCTCTACGGTGTGTTCCTGCGCTACAAGCGTCCTTGGATCGCCTCCATCGCAGGCGGCGCGGTAGCCGGACTCTACGCGGCACTGACCGGAGTCGTCCTCTACACCCCCGTGCAGGGCATCTTCTCGCCCCTCTCGTTCCTCGGCGGCGAACAAATGAACATGGTCAACGGCTGCATCGCAATCGCTCTCGGAATGATCGTCTCCTTCGTGGTCGCCTGGTTCACCGCACTCACGCCTGCCCAGATGGAGGGCAAGGAGTAGGCCGCAGACACAGCAACCAAGCCATTCCTTTCCTTGCGCTGCCCTTCTTACGGAGGGCAGCGTTTATTCCATCAATCGCTACGGTAGTTCCTTTTTAGGGCAGCGATGGAATTCAAAAAGCTTACGCGCTGAGTCCGCGCCTTCTAAAACGATAAGGAGAGTATGAATGCATTACGAAAAGGTCTTTTTGAGCAAAGACGGAGCAGCAAGGCTTGACTGCTACCTTTTGGATCCTGAGGTTGCGACGGGAGTCTACAAGACTCGTCCGGCGTTGCTCGTGGCGCCGGGAGGAGCGTATCTCAAGTTGGCGCACCGGGAGGGTGAGCCGGTGGCGGCCCGGTTCCTGGGTATGGGCTATGACGTCTTTGTCCTGCGCTACCACGTGTATGTAACGGCACCACCCGCAGAACCGGACGGTATGCCGCAGGTTGACGCCTCGTCGCACTATCCTCTGCAGATCGTGGACGCCATGCGTGCCATGGCGTACGTGCGCGGGCATGCTGACGAGTGGGGCGTAGACGCCGATCGTGTATACGCACTCGGCTTCTCTGCGGGGGCGCATGTGGTGGGCTCGCTTGCGGAACGTTTTGACGATTCCGAGCTGCTCGCGCAGGCTGGCACGACGACCGAGGTCGCGCGACCTTCGGGGCTCGTGCTCTGCTACCCCATGGTTACCGCAGAGAAGCTCTGCCGAGTGAAATCGGGTGACACGCCCGAACAGACGAAGTTGGTCAGATTTACAACAAGGGCGGTCTTTGGCAAAGAAGACCCCTCCGCCGAGGAGTATGCGCGCGTGGACCTACGCCGACACGTGCGCGCCGACATGCCTCGGACCTTTGTGTGGCAGACCAGCGAAGACGAGGTGGTGGCGTCGTACGAGACGTCCGAGCTGGTGGCGCTGCTCCAGCGTGCGGGCGTGCCCGTGGAGTACCACCTCTACGAGCGCGGGGTCCATGGCTTGGCGCTTGCCGACCGCAGTACGGCCAGCCGGGAGGAGCTGCTGAACGACGAGGCGGCAACCTGGGCCGGACTTTGCGCGAACTGGCTCGCCCTTGACGACAAGGGAGATAGCACAAACTGATAGTCAAGAGCACATCATTAGATATAGAACCCATGATATGAGTAACCCATACTTGTTAGTACGCAAGGCACAACTACGAGAGGGGAAGTATCATGGGCAATCTTGTAACGGTCACCAGAAGGAGCTTTCTGGCAGCGGGGCTTGGCCTGGCTTCGGCCGCAACCTTGGTTGCGTGCGGCAACGCAACGGGCAAGGGTGGCGATGCGTTGCCAGCCCAGACGGCGGCGTCTGCGACCTTCGACAAGCTCGCGGAGAAGGATGGCAACTACGCCTACAACGCCGCCGAGGACGGTGTGGAGCTTCACCACTCCGACATCCTGTCACCCAACTACTACGTCTTCGCGGGCGCCAAGGACGCCAAGGGCGCGGCCGAGCTGGTAGGACAGCTGGGCCTCGCGAAGTCCGTCGAGGAGTACGTGGGTCGCGTCACCGTGGTGAACCCCGTCGATGGCAAGGCGTATACCGCCGCCGATGCCGACAAGTTCGTGGAGCTGGCCGCCGCTGCCGGTCCCGCAAACAACGTCAAGGTCATCGGAGTGGACGAAGGCGCCGACTTCGTGCTGGGCGCCCTCGCTCCCAAGCTGTACTTCGTTGCCGGCATCATGACGTATGGCGGCACCAAGGCGGATGCGGCAGGCGTGCCCTTCGTCCCGGCGTACCTGTCCAACGCGCCTCAGGCGGCAGTGGACGCCATCGTCGCGGCCAATGGCGCCAAGGAGATGGAGAAGGGCGTCTTCGAGAACGCCGACGACCCCCTCAAGCGCGTGGTGGTCACCACCGATGCGGACCTTGCCACGGCGGCGGCCAATGCCTGGGAGCAGGTCTTCTCGAAGAACTACCGCCAGCACAACGAGGTCACCGAGTTCTACATGGCAAGTATCGCCGACCTCACCGACCCCTACCCGCTGTACAGCATTCCCGACTTCTCGCAGTTCGACTACGTGGAGAACTACAACGCGGCCGTCGAGGGCCTACAGGGCAAGTACACTTGGTTCGAGTACGTGCCCACGAAGCTTGCCGACGCCGCTACCGGCACCGTGCCCCTCATCGTGACCCTCCACGGCAACCTCAACGACACCCGTGCCCAGGCCGAGTCCAGCGGGTGGCTGGAACTCGCGCTCGAGGAGGACTTCATCGTGGTCGCGCCCGAGTGGCAGGACGTGGTGTACGAGTCCGGCTCCGACGAGCCCCTGCCCAACTTCTTCAAGTGCGATGGCCTTCAGAACGACCGCATCATCACCTGGCTCAAGACGATGTT
>CAJOGH010000120.1 GCA_905233865.1 uncultured Atopobiaceae bacterium | reverse complement strand
AACGTTGAGCTGATAAGTGCGATTGTCACCCAGGGAATAGCCGCTGGGAGCCTTGGTTTCGCGCAGGTAGTACGTGCCAGGGTTGAGCCCCTCTATGGTCACCATGCCGTTCGCGTCGGACGTGAAGACGGCCGGGCGCTGCTTGCTCGTACCCGTGGTGAAGTTCGCCGCCGAGATGGGGATGCGGCACGCCTCGTCGGTATACACCGTGAACTCCGCGCCGGTCACGGCCCGCTGCGCATCGTCTACCTTGGCAAACACCACCAAGCCGCTGTCTGGCGTGTTTTCCACGTAGACGGCGATGACCTCGTTGCCGCCCATGCTCGCAACGAACTGGGACTGGCTCACGATAAAGTCCGCGTAACCGTCCGCGTCCGCGCTGCCGTTGTAGTGCACGCTCTCGTTGCCGCCGGGCTCGCCGATCCACTCCTCACGCACGGTGTAGATGGCCTCGCGGCCGTCGATGTAGCCGGGCAGGTTGCTCCAGGTGTGGGACCACCAGTTGCTCGCGTCGAGCTGCACGCTGGGCTGCTCCACGCTCGCGTCCGTCACGGGCACGCCGTTGCGCAGCAGCTGCATGGTCACGGGCGTGGATGCGTTGTTTGTCCAACGCTTGCGCACGTTCACGCTCTTGGCGTAGGGCTCGTTGCGCACGTAGAGGATGTTTTGCGAGCTGCCGTCCGACAGGCCCACGACGGCCAGGCCGCCATAGGTGCTGCCCTCGTCGAGCGAGATGGCGGACTGCTCGGTATCGCGCAGATGCAGCGTGCCGGTGATGGGGCCGGGCAGGGGCTGGTAGCCCTCGCGCTCGCGCTCGGCAAAGCTCACGCGGTAGTCGCCTGCCGGAAGCTGCACCGTCCCGCCCTCGTAGACGTAGGGGTTGTCTAGCTTGAGCGAGATCATACCCGAGGCGTCCGTGGTGAGGGCTTGCGCGATGGGCACCTCGCGGCCGTCCTGCGTGACGTAGATCGTGGTATCGAAGGTGATGCCCGCGAGCGGGTTGCCCGTGGTCGCGTCCTGCTTCACCAGCGTGATCTCGCGCTTCTGGGTGTAGTGGTTTGCAAGGCGTACGGTCTGCACCTCGTCCCAGCTCGCGTAGTCGGGGTAGGAGAAGACCTTGTCCACCTGAATGCGATACGATGTGGACTCGCGCGAGGACTGCGGCGTGTTGTGGATGCTGATGTTTTTGGTGGTCGTATAGGTCTTTGCGTCGGCGGTGTAGCTGTGCTCGCCCACCCAATAGGTGGTGAGTGGCTGCAGACGATCGAGCCTCCACACGTACTCGCCGTTCTCCACGGCGGCGTCTGCGAGGCGTAGCTTGAACTCCTCGTTGCTGCCACTCACGTCGTCCTTGCTTGTGTCTACGCCTATGTAGAAGTTGCCCCTCTTGACGGCGTCGATGGCCGCCTGCGCACCGTCGAAGCGCTTGCGCACCACGAGCTTGGCGTACTTGGGGATGAGCATGCCGTCCACGTGCCAGCTGTTTTCCTGATCTTTGAGCACGTACCAGCGCAGGTCGAAGTAGTCGGGCGTGAGCTGGTCTTGCGGGATCTTTTGCCCGTTGATCTGAATCTTGCGACTCTGTGGCGCCGAGAGGTTCCACTGGCGGATGCGTCCAAAGATGAACTCGTCGCTCGGGAACGGCTGTTCAAAGGCGATGACCGACCCAGGGAACTGTGCGCCGTTTGACTGGCCGCTGTATGCCTCGGAGTACGGGATGTGGGAGGCGCGGGCGTAGGCGCGCAGAGCGAGGTCGATGGCGTCGATGCGGTCGCGCTGCGTCTCGTCGGAGTTGCCAAAGAAGTCGAAGCGCATGCCGTTGGTGCTGCCGTTGGTGGCAAAGTCGCTCTCGCCGCTGAGGAACACACGCGAAGTGAAAAGGCAGTCGGTGTAGGTGTTTGTGTTTCCTATGTCGAACGTGCCGTCAAAGAGGCGCACGAAAAAACCGCAGGTATTTGTGTTGTGGCGATACACCTGAGGGCCCGTGCCGTAATAGCCGGCCTTGCCAGGAAGGTAGGCGTCCCACACGGCCTCGAAGGTGTAGGACCCATAGGCGTTGATAGTGGTACCGGGCGGGTAGACGTAGCTGGTTCCGGGGATGCGCCAGCCCTTGAAAGTGTGGGTAAGAAGGTTGTAGCCGTTGTTTGTTTGGCTCACGCGGATGGTCTGGGAGCCGTCGGGCGAGTTGTGCGTGAGGTCGGGCAGGGTCACCTGGGCGCCAAAGTCCACGGTCTCGGTGAGCTTGTCGTCTGTCGGGGCGCCTTTGCCCTCTATGGTCACGGCGCTCGAGCACCACGGCACGTCCTGCCAGTGCTGGAACTCGGGAGCGTTGTTTCCTACCTGCTGGATCACGCCGGTGTCGTAGGTGATGTTGCAGATAGGTACGAAGACGGCTTTGAGCTCTTGGATGGCCGTAGGCGCGGCGGGCTTGTCGATGTTTTTGATCGAGCTCGAGGCGCTGAGCCACTCGCCGTTGAACTCCCAGTGGTCGAAGCGATAACCCTGCGCCGGGACGGCGTAAAACGTCGTGCCCAGCCGCACGTAGTTCGTTCCCGCTGCCACGGAAAGCGAGGTCTCCTGACCCGTGAAGTCGTTGCCGGTGCCGCTGCTTTTGGTATTTACCCTGCCGGCACCGTCGGGGCTCACGAAGAAGAGCGCTCGCGAGGCGGCGCCTTTGTCTCGTATGAACTCGGCCCAGTACGTCACGTTCTGGGCCACGGGATCGAGGCCGCTGCCCGCCAGATGGGCATCGCGGCTGAAGACGGGGCCTTTGCTTGCGCTGAGTGCGCCGTCGTAGCTCTTGCGCCAGCCTACGAAGGAGTAGCCAGCGTTTGCGGTTGCCAGAGCGCCGCCGGGCCTGTGGTTCTCGTAGCACCACTCCTGCACGCTGGCGGACGAGATGGATGTGTCGGCGTCCGGCGTCACGGTGCCTCCGCCTTCAGACACGGTACCGCCGCTGGTAAAGAAGGCGCGGTAGGTCACCGTGCAGAGCTCGGCCGGAGCGAAGCGCGCCTGCACGGTGATGTGCTCGGAGAGGTCGGCCGGAGCAACGAACTCTGCCGTCGGGCACACGAGCTCGCCTGTGGCTACGTTGTACCAGCCGTCGAACTTGCCGTAGTCGTAGGCGGTTGCCGTGGGACGAAAGCCGTAGCCGGAAAAGCCGTACCACACCTCGTCGGTAGTGCCATCGGATTTAAGGTAGTTGTACGAGAGCGACATGCCTTTGTCGAGGTAGCCGTACTGGTAGCCATCGTCGGCCGGAGCGACGTCGCGGGCAAAGGTTACGAGGTACTGGCCCTCTGGGGCAAAGCGGGCCGTGAAGGTCGTCGCGCGGTTCTCCACGCCGTTCTGGCCGACTGCTGGCGTGATGTCGGTCGCCGTGCTGAAGGGGACGGTGCCGTCGCGGACCCAGTCGATGAAATAGAAGCCGGGCGTGGCGCTGAGCTTTGCGTTTGTGGGCTCGATGGACGAGCGCGGACGCACGGTGCCAGCCGCCGCGCCGCTGGGGTCGGTGTCTTTGCCCTGGACAGCGACCTGAATTTCCGCGCCGTAGTTTGTGCTGCGCTCGTATACCACGCCGGCGGCGTCGGAGATCACGTTGTAATGGAAGCTGAAACTCTTTGCGTCGGTGACGGCGATGACGTAGACGTCGCCGTTTGTCATCGTGACGGTGAGGGTCTCGGAGGAGTCAAAGGGCTTGAGGCTTGTGAGGAGCCAGTCGGTCTCCTGTTTGGTGACGCTCAGGAGCTCCGGGTCGCTGAACTCTACGCGCGCGGCATCCGCCGCGCTTGCCGGGATGTGCAGCGCGGCAAACAAACTCGAGAGAAGCACCTGGTCCTCACCGGGCAGGTGGTGCTCGTAGCCCTCGTAGGTGAAGTCCACGGTGAACGCGATGGCAAAGGTTGAGAAGCTCGGGGTCTGGAAGGTAAAGCCGTCTGCGGCGGGAGTCGCGGCGAGGGGCTCGGCCGCAT
>CAJOGH010000119.1 GCA_905233865.1 uncultured Atopobiaceae bacterium | reverse complement strand
CGCATCCAGGACTCCTTCGCCTGCGGCCGTGCCGACGAGGACCAGACCCGCGAGGCTATCGCGAGCGCCTGGAACGACAAGGGCGTACTGCTGGACACCCACACGGCGGTTGCCGCCTACGTCTCCGACCAGGTGCCCTGTGAGTCGGCGGCGCGCGTGGTCCTTTCCACCGCAAGCCCCTTCAAGTTCCCCGCCGACGTCCTTGCCGCAATTGGCGGGCCCACAGGCGTGGGTGACTTTGAGGCCATGACGCTGCTGAGCGAGCGCTGCGGCATCGCCGCGCCCAACCAGCTTGCCTCGCTTGCCACGGCGCCCGTGCTCCATGAGGGTATCTGCGACATCGCCGACATGGGCGACGTCGTGGCAGCCGCGTGCGACAGGGTGTTCAAGTGAGTGCGAACGCGCAGATCACCAGGCTCGCGGGCGAGCTCGACCGCTTTTGCGTGAGCGTCCCCGCCACGAGCGCCAACCTGGGCGTGGGCTTTGACTGCCTGGGCCTGGCGCTTGACCTGCGCGCGAACTTCACGTTCTCGCTCAGCGACGAGCTGCACGTCACGGGTTGCGAGGACCGCTTTAGGGGCGACGACAACATGGTGTGGACCACCTACCAGACCATGTGCGCGCGCCTGGGCGTGGCAGCGCGCCCCCTGCACATCCACATCGACTCGCCCATCCCGCTCTCCGGCGGGCTTGGGTCAAGCTCCACCTGCGTCGTGGCAGGCATCACCAGCGCTTGGCTGCTCTCCGGCCGCGAGCTGGACCGTGATGCCATCGCAGAGGCCGCGAGCGTCATCGAGGGCCATCCCGACAACGTGACCCCCGCCGTCATGGGAGGGCTATCCAGCTCATTCATAGCCGACGGCAAGGCGTGGTCGCTGCGCTACGAGGTCGCGCGCGACATCCGCCTGTGCACGATCGCCCCGCCCTACGAGGTGCGCACCTCCGAGGCGCGCCGCGTGCTTCCCGCATCAGTCCCCCGCGAGACCTGCGTGTGGCAGACGGGGCGTGCCGTCGCCATCGGTGACGCCGCGTTGCTCGCAGCCTGCTGCGACGACCGCCTGCACGAGCCCTACCGCAAGAAGCTCATCCCCGACTACGACGCACTGCGCCGCGTGTGCCTGGACGCGGGCGCCAGCGCGTTCTGGATCTCGGGCTCGGGTTCCACGATGATTGCCGCCTGCGTGGGCGAAGAGGCCGCCTCACACGTCATGGTTGCCCTTGAGGCCGCGCGCCCCGGCTGGTGGAAGCAATGCCTGACGTCTTGCAGCGACGGCCTCGTCGTCACCCTGGCCTAGCGACGCGCGCATGTCAGCCACCTAACGACAGAGCCCACAGGCACGAACCAACGAGCTTCAATTGGTGTTTGACATGAGCTTGCGGAAGCGCGGAAGGAACTGTCTTCCCCTGGATGCCCTGAACAGTTGTGATTATCACCCGCGGCGTGTACCCACTTTGCGATTTAAGTGCATTCCGAGGCCGCGAAACATAGCTCCGGGAATGCATTGAGATTAGGTGTCAGTAATTTATCTGGGGCTTTCCAAACAACTCTTTCGCAATGTCGCTCAAGCCCGCCCCAAAAGCCCCCACCGTTGCACTTAAATCGCAAAGTGGGTACAGAAAGGTCGTCTGGGCACGACCCAAGGCACCACGACAAGTAACAAGGTGACTTACCACAAGAACGTGACGTCGCATCGAGCCGAGAAGAGACGCGGGCCTTACGTCCCCCGCTCGCAGAAACGCAACGAGAGCGCGCCAGAGGCGCGCCCTCGCCGAGTCTATGCACATGCAAGCTCTTGTCGCCCTAGGCCTCCATGGCGCGGAAGTGGGCGCCACCACGCGCCGGCGCGGTCTTGACGCGAGGCATGGACTGGCTGCCTCCCTGCAGGACGCGGAGGTACTTGTGGGCGTTGTCGCGGACGGCGTCGCTGGAGTTCTGCGAGAACTCGTCGTCGATGAGGTAGTCCACGTAGCTGTTCGTGTCCACCACGTCGGGGTGGCCGGCGGGAACCTTGAACGGGATGAACGAGGTGTCGCCCTCAAGGCCCGCGGGCTCGTCGAGGGTATCCACGCCGCCGATGACGTCGGTGATGACCGGGCGGATGGGACCGGGCTGGCGCCACTCCTCGCGGCGCGTCTCGGCGATCTTCTCCTCCATGTTCTCAAGGCTGCGGGCCCAGCCGTCTGCGGGCTCGCCCAGGGCGGACGCGTCGCGCATCTCGGGATAGGCGCCAGACTCGATGGCCGCGAGCGAGCGGGCGATGCGGGCGGCGCGCTCGGGGTTGGACGTGATGGGAGTCGCGGGCACGCGCAGCGCCTGCGAGCGGTCCGCCATGGTCTGGCCCATCATGCCGGTGGAGCTCATGGCCTCGTAGGAGCCGGTCAGGCCCATCATGAGCATGACCTGGCTCTGATCGGGCGCCTGACCACTCATAGGCGCGATGGCGTGCTGAGGGGGACCGTCAAAGACGCGCTGCTGCATGTAGACCTGCTGGGCATAGGCCGCGCTGGCGGCAGTCGCCTGAGGCGAGGGCGCGGGACGGGTGGCCTGCTGCTGCGGCATGGGCGTCGACTGCGCCGGCGTCGCGGAGGTGCCAAAGTCAAACTCGGGAATGGAGCGGCCCAGGCGCTCGCTGAGCGTGGCGGCCACACCCTGACGACGAATCTCCTCGTGGGACTTGGCAGCGCGCTCGCGAACCTGGTTGGCGCGAGCCTGCTGCTGGGCGCGAATCTGGTTGGGGCGAGCCGGAACGGCCTGGCGCGGGACGACGGGGTTGTTGCGGACGGGCGCGGCGTTGCGTGCGGGCGCGGGACGCTGCGTGGTCGCAAAGCGCTGGGCGGGCATCTTTCCCGTGGCATCCGATGCCTGGGTGGCAAAGTCGATCTTGACGTCGCTGCCATAGGCGCGGCGGGTGAGCATGCAGCTCACGGCACTTCCCACGACACCGCCAAGCAGGCAGCCGGCGGCCATGGGTACCACGAGCGCGAACGGCGTCGCCTCACCCATGGTCATGGTCGCGCCGAGCGCGACGTTGGGACTCGCAGCAGCCACAGCGCCCAGAAGCCCTGCCGTGATGGCTGGAGATCGGAATTCTGCCATGTCCCGTGCACCTCCCAGTGCGGAGCTACCACGAAACAGACGAATGACAATGAAACGCATGTCAATGTCAAATGCTGTCGGACGGCTGGTTCGTGTTAGCTACTTTTCCGTCTGAACCTAATCCCGCTGATAAAAGCGATTACTAAGCACTATACGCCGTCATTCAGGAGATTGCAAGGCATATGGAAAAGATTTTTCCGAAAGGCGCTTACCATGCTCTCACATGGGGTGGACAGTAATCCAGACATACGCCTTTACCAGGTAGGACAGCAAGCGCTCCCCTACCCCATCAGGCGCTCGAGCACGTCGCCAAACGGCTGGGCTATCTCGAGCGAGCCAAGATACGAGCCATCGTCACCGCGGACGGCACAGTAGCGCACGCGCACCGGCCCCTCGTCGCTGCGTGTCCACATGTCCACGAAGTCGCGCGACCCGTCCCTGAACGACTGGATCGTCCGGCGCACCGTCTCCCGCGTCCGCTCGGGATGGCACTCGTACACGCTCCTGCCCAGACACTCCAAAGGCCGCGGGTACAGGCCCACCCCCAAGCTAAAGAACTGCACGACGTCGTCAGCGTCCACGAAGGTGAGGTCGCAGGGCAGCAGCTCGAGGATGGCCATCAGCTGGCCTGTCCCAAGGTCGCCCGTGGGAAGCACCACGCGACCGCCGCGGACACCCAGCTCGCCGCCATGTGCGGAGGCGCCCGCATGCGCGCGGCTCTTATCGGCCGAGAAACCACCCATGAGACGCTCCTTCCACGTGTAAGGCTTCCCTTATGCGTAACCTACCAGAGCAAGCGCGCGCCACGGGGCTGGCGCGTCCGCGCGGCGGGCAGACGGTGGCACGCGGCGGGCGGCTGGGCTAGGATTTGGTGTGAGCGGGCGCCAGGGGGCGCCGGACGAGCGAATGGGAGACGCGTATGAAGGACATTGCCATCGTCACGGGAGCCACCTCGGGAGTCGGACGCGAGTTCGTACGTCAGCTGGATGCGGGCGCGGGCGGGCCCCTTGACGAGATCTGGGTCGTAGCGCGCAGCACCGACCGCCTGGAGCGCATCGTGGCCAACAGCACCGTGCCCACGCGCGCCTTTGCGCTCGACCTGTGCGACCCCGCCTCGTTTGATGCGCTGTCGGCCGCACTGGCGCAGGAGGGCGAGGACCTCTGCGTGCAGTGGCTTGTCAACAGCGCGGGCTTTGGCAAGTTTGGCGACCTGGCCAGCATCTCGCGCGCGAGCAACGCCGACATGGTGCGCCTTAACTGCCTGGCCGTCCTCGAGATGTGCTACCTGGCCCTCCCCTACATGGCGAGCGGCTCGCGCATCATCAACATGGCCAGCGTGGCGGCGTTCATACCCCAGCCCTACCTGAGCGTGTACAGCGCAACCAAGCGCTTCGTGCTCGACTTCACGCGCGGTCTGGACGCCGAGCTGCGCGAGGTGGGCATCCACGCGACGGCCGTGTGCCCCAAGTTCATGGACACGGGCTTTTTGGACAACCCTGGCAACGAGGAGGTCGCTGGCGCCATGCTGTCCGTGGGCTTTGAGGACGTGAGCCGCTGCGTGAGCCGTGCCCTGCGCGCCGCGCTGTTTGGCTCCAACCTGTGCATTACCTCGTTTGACATGCGCGTGGCCTACGTCGCCACCAAGGTGCTGCCCTACGAGGCGTGCATCGCGCTGGAGCGCTCGGCCATGCGCGACAGCCTCGCGGGAGCCGTCGCCGCCAACGCATAAAACTTGTAAGAGCCAAATGGACAGAGTACTTGTCTCTTAATTTATTGATGAATAAGGCCGGGGTTTGCGCCCCGGCCTTTTGCTGTCGATAAGAGCCTGCGGTGCGACCGCGACGCTACAGCGCGTCGGAGTACTCGCTCAGCTGCGCCTTCTTGGCGGAACGGATGAGGAACTCCTCGTTGGATCGCGTGGCCTTGAGG
>CAJOGH010000118.1 GCA_905233865.1 uncultured Atopobiaceae bacterium | reverse complement strand
AATCGCTTGTACGGCGTGCACACTGTGCAGGTCGGAAGTCACCGTGACATCCATGAGGCTCTTGTCGGCAAGGGCCTCGCGTGGCGGAGGGGTGGGGTCAGAAGGCGCGACCATACACTTTGGCATAACTTTTCATAGCATATCGCTCGTCAACTGGGCTTTTGTCGACAAGAGCTTCCAAAGTGTATGTTCGTGACAAATCAATGCGGCAATAGCCGTTCCTTGTGACCCGTGCACACTGTGCAGGCCCCACAGCCAAATCGCTTGTACGGCGTGCACACTGTGCAGGTCCCATAGCCAAATCGCTTGTGAGAGCTGTACAGTGTGCATGCTTCGTGCGTGACCGCGTCGTGGTCGCCTCTGCCGAGGCTCTTGTCGACAAGAGCCTGCGCGGCCAGACCTCAAACATGCCAACAAAGAAACCCCCGCGGCCGAGGCCGCGGGGGTCGAGGGTCACGCGATTGCGCGGGGGCTTACGCCATACGGGCGCGCGCCTGCTCGTAGTCGCGGGTGCCAACGAAGATGTCGTTGGTGTAGGGGTTGCGCTTGAGCTTGGTCACGCGGTAGATCAGGTAGCCGGCGCCAAGAACGTTGGCGATCAGGGCGATGGCGGCAACGGTCGTGGCCGTGGTGGGGTTGAGCGTGGAGGCCACGGCAAAGGGGCTCGAGCCCAGCTCGGGGAAGCCCATGGCCGCAAAGTCGTCCTGGAACATCGGGAAGATCTGCGCGAACATGCACCAGGTGGCAAGCGTGTTGGCACGGTTCTGGATCCAGGCACCCTTGTTCCATAGGAAGTTGGCCACGGTGGGGGCCAGGAGCAGGGCGATGCCGCAGTACCAGGCGTGGTTGGGCAGGCAGTTGTAGGTGTAGCAGAAGTTCCAGAGGTCATAGGTGATGATGTAGACCCAGGTCATGTCGGGCCACAGCATGTCCTTGCCGTCCTTGGAGGCAAAGGTGTTCCACCAACCGGTCATCAGGAAGATGTTGATGATGCCGGCGATGCCGTTGAACAGGTTGTTGTAGCCGCAGAGCTGGGTGGCCTTCTCGGGGGTGATCCAAGCGGTGGCGCCGTTCTCCAGCGTGAAGCAGTCGCCGGTCACAAAGTGGGCAAAGGACTCAAAGTCGCTGACCACGGCAATCAGGATGTTGATGGCAACGATCACAAAGGGGAACGCGCGGAACCACTTGGCCTTGCCCAGGGCACCCCACTCGTACTTGATGATCATGAAGCCAATGCAGCCGGTGAGCGCGGCATAGACCTTGGCGTAGTGGAACCAGCCGTTCTGGAACAGGACGGTGGGGTTGTTGACGCCCCAGTCCAGGCCCTGCGCGGCGGCCACGTTGACGACGATGCAGTAGATCGTCATGGCGATGGGCACGGCCACGAACAGCAGCAGCCCACCAAACTTGGTGCGACGCTCAACCTCGTTGAGCAGGATCAGACCAGCGAACACGGCGATGAGCCCGAGCCACTGGAACGGCGCGTTGGCACCGTAGACTTCGAAGAGCATGAATCCTCCTATTGCCCTTGCTTGCAAATGCGTCAAAAGTATAGCCGTCTGAAAGCCGTTCACAAAATGGAAATACTTTGCGCTGACAGAGGCTCAGCTCAGTTGAGGAAACCGATAAGACGGTATACGCGATAGCTATACTTTGCTATACTGTAAAGCAATAGAAAGGAGCTGACCATGGCAGTGCAGAACGCTCTAGCGGCTACCAGCCAGATCAACGTGAGGCTTCCGCGGTCGGTCAAGGAGGCTGGCGATGCTGCGCTCAGGCGGGCCGGTGTTTCGCCAAGCGAGATCGTCAGGGAGCTGTGGGGCATTCTGGCCCTGCCCGGAACCTCAGTTGAGCAGGTTCGCCAGTCGCTTGCAGCTCAGGACGAGACGGACGCAAAGCTCGCGGAGCGCCTTGAGGTAGCAAAGACCCTCGGTCAGCCCCTTGAGGACCTGTGCGAGCGCTACGGGGTGCCCCTTGTGCCGTCCGATCTGGAAGACAACTGGCGTGAGGTCGCAACCGAAGCGCGTATAGAGCGCCTGAGGGAGCGGGGCCTCCATGACTAAGAAGAGGCTCCTGCTGGACACGAACGTCCTGCTCGATATGGTCGTACCAAATCGAGCAGGACATAGCGCCGCTGTCAATCTTGTTAGCGACGCGCTGTCCGCTGGCTTCACCCTCCTGTATCCGGCTCGGGTTCTTGGTGACGTCTTCTATATAGCTTCCTCTGATGCCAAGCGTCTTCTTGTCCGTGATGGCTTGCAGGTCACCGATGAGATGGCCCATGTTTGCAATGCGTACGCTTGGGATGCCATCGACAAGATCTGTGCGATTGCGACGGCTGTTGGTGAGGACGAGTCGGACGTATGGATGGCACGCAAGCTCAGGGCCATCAACAAGGACCTCGAGGATTGCTTTGTCATGGCTGCCGCCCGTCGAGCCGAGGCAGACTATCTCGTCACGTCCGACAAGGGACTGCACAAGCACGCATCGGTGGCTACGGTGTCCCCTACAGACCTCCTGCAACTCATACATGAAGGCGTGGCATGATTGCGTGATAATTTGCTGTAACGCCAAGTGTCTGGGACGGGAGAACCATGAGTCGCGTAGCCATAGCCATGAGTGGGGGAGTGGACTCCACCGTCACAGCCTGCAAGCTCTTGGACGCCGGCCACGAATGCGTGGGCATGACCATGGTCATGGACCAGTGCCCTGCAACGGCGCGTGAGGCCGAGGCCGCCGCGCGTGTGTGTGAGGGCCTGGGCTTTGCGCACGTGTCTCTGCCGCTCACGGATGCCTTTGAGCATCATGTCGTAGGCCCGTTCGTGGGCTCGTATCGCCAGGGGCTCACGCCCAACCCCTGCATAGAGTGCAACCGCACCCTCAAGTTTGGCCTGCTCTGGGAGCGTGCGCGCGAGCTGGGCTGCGACGCCATCGCCACCGGTCACTACGCGCGCGTTACCTATGAGCCGGACGGGACCTATGCGCTGCGCGAGGCGCGCTGCCCGGACAAGGACCAGTCCTACGTCCTCTATCCCGTTCCGCAGGAGGTCCTAGCCCACGCCGTCTTTCCCTTGGGTGATGTGTCCAGCAAGGACGAGGTACGCGCCTATGCCCGCGAGCGGGGCCTCGCGTGCGCGAGCAAGAGCGATTCCGTTGACATCTGCTTCGTGCCCGACGGCGACTACGTCGGCTTCATCGAGCGTCACACGGGCGAGCCCCTCACGCCGGGTCGCATCGTCGACGCTGAGGGCAATGTCGTGGGCACCCACAACGGGCAGGAGCGCTTTACGATAGGCCAGCGCAAGGGCTTGGGCGTGCAGGGCCCAGGCCGTTCCTACGTGGTGAGCAAGAGCGTAGAGACCGGCGACATCCTGGTGGGCGCGGACGAGGAGCTCTACGCGAGTGAGTGGTATGTGGAACGCGCCCTCTGGCCCCAGGGCGAGCTGGAGGGACCGCAGCGCGTGGAGGTCGTCAACTGCTACCACGGCTTCCGTCATGCTGCCACCGTAGAGGCGGTCGACAAGAGCCGACTCTTGGTACGCGCAGACGAGCCTGTCCGCGCACTGGCACCAGGTCAGTCATGCGTGGCCTACGACGGTGACCGTGTGGTCGTCGGTGGCATCATCTCTGCCTCGGAGCACTAGCCCCGCACGTGTCTGAGCTTCAGGCCGACCCACATAACGAGTGCGGCTCCTGCGAGCGTGAGGTACGCGAGGGCCTCGTTTGCCATCTCGTCACCTGTCTTGGGAAGCTTGGCTGTGGGTTGCCCCGCTATGGTGCCTCCCGAGGCGACCTCGCTGGGGGTCGTGACGGTTGCGGGCGTCTGTCCCGTCTGCTGCTCTGGGGTCGCTTCCTCCTCGGCCGCTGCGAGCACCACGGAAAAGGTTGCGGTCGGTGCGTTGCCGTCGTCAAAGAGGGCCGTCAGCGTGTGCTCGCCCTCCGCGAGCGTCTGGAGCAGCGAGGCAGGCAGCGTGATGCGCACGCTGCCGCTCACGGCATCGTAGGCGTCGCG
>CAJOGH010000117.1 GCA_905233865.1 uncultured Atopobiaceae bacterium | reverse complement strand
CCCATGTCCGCACTCTGCTCCATGGCAGGAATCAGCAGACTCCACACGCCGGCCGCTATCATGACACCGGCCGCGAAGCCCGCCAGCACGCGGGTGACCGTCTCGGACATGCCCTTGCGCGAAAACAGGACCGTGGACGCTCCCAGGCTGGTTCCAACAAGGGGGATGAGCAGGCCGATGGCCAGAGCCGTGATGTCCATGTGCTATCTCCCGCCCGACTCTTGGCTCTTGTCGTCCGCAAAGTAGCGGCTCATCTGGTCCACCACGATCGTGGCGGCGCCGGGCAGCACCTGCACGTCGTAGTCGGTCACGGTCTTGTCCACGACGTCGCCGTCAACCTGGAGCGGCATCGCTCGGTCGGCGTGCACGTGCACATGCGAGCCGCTCAGGTGCTTGATTGAGGGCCGGCCCAGCTGCTTGCCAGAGCGGTCCAGGATGCCGTGGACCAGTGTGCGCCCGATGCCGCCCAGGTCCGCCGCCTGCAACACGATGACGTCAAGCACCCCGTCGTCCATGCGGCAGTCGGGGATGATCTCTATGTCGGCCTGGATCATGGCGTTGTTTGCCACCATGCAGGTGATGCCGTCCACCTCGTGGACCTCCCCGTCCACCGTGATGGTAAAGTGCGCCGTCGGGGGCGTGGGGTTGGAGAGCGCCGCTACGAAGTAGGCCGCCTCTCCCATGGCCTGCTTGTTGGGGATGGCGGCGCGCATGAGGTCGGCGTCGTAGCCCATGCCGCACATGAGCAGGTAGCCGCGGTCCAGCGTTTCCCCGTCGTCGTCGGTGGCGCTTATGCGCGCGAGGTCCACGTGGGCGTGCGTGCCGGCGCGGCAGGCGCGTGCCAGGGCTGCGGGCTCGGTGGCGTTGCCGATGTTGGCAAAGAGCAGGTTGGCCGTGCCAGACGGGAACACGCAGCAGGGGATGCCCGAGTTTGAAAGCTCGCTCAGGATGCTCGCCACGGTGCCGTCGCCGCCTGAGCAGACGACGAGGTCAAAGTCGCGGGCGTCCTGCAGGAGGTCGGCGGCGGGCGTGTCGGCGCCCAACACGCGCAGGACGCACTCGTCGCCGTCGCCCACCAGCGAGCGCTCGAACTCAAAGATGCCGTCCGAGCCAAAGCCCGAACGCGTGTTATGGACTATGAGGAAGCGCATGGCCGCTCCTTAGCAGACGAGGGTGACCCATGTATAGTAGGTACGTACACATGGTAGCAAGTTGCGCCGCACCCATTTGCAAGCGAAAGGCCTAGTTTGTTCATCAGCACCCAGGAGGAGCTCGCTGAGCTCTGCGATCGTCTGTCCCACGAGCGTGTCATAGCCGTCGACACCGAGTTCATTCGCGAGAAGAGCTACTACCCCCGACTCTGTCTCATCCAGCTTGGCTGTGAGGGTCTCACGGCCGCCGTGGACCCCTTTGCCGTATCCGACCTCGAGCCGATCGCCGCACTTATGCGCGACCCCAAGATCACCAAGGTCTTCCATGCCTGCTCGCAGGACTTGGAGGTCATCAGCCATGCCTTGGGCGTGGTGCCGGCGCCGGTCTTTGACACACAGGTGGTCGCCGCCTTCCTGGGGCATCGTACCCAGCTGGGCTATGGTGCGCTGGTCAAGTCCTACACGGGCGTCAGCCTGCCCAAGAGCAGCTCGCTCACCGACTGGTCGCGCCGTCCCCTCGACGCAGACCAGCTCGAGTATGCCGAGGACGACGTGCGCTATCTGCCCGGCATCTACGAGGCCATGGTCGCAGAGCTCCTTGAGAAGGACCGCATGGGCTGGGTGGAGCCAGAGCTGGCCGCCGTCTGTGACCCTGCGCGCTATGCGCACGACCCGCGTGAGGCCTACACGCACCTGCGTCACGCCGGCTCGCTGACACGCAAGCAGCTGGGCGTGGCTCGCGAGGTGGCAGCCTGGCGCGAGACCGAGGCCATGCGTCGAGACATTCCCCGACGCTGGGTCGTGTCCGACGAGGTGCTCGTTGAGGTGTCGCGTCGCATGCCGCCCACACCCGACAAGCTCAGGCGCGTGCGTGGGACCGAGCAGCTCAACAACCATGCTGTGGGCGCGCTTTTGGCCGCCGTCAAGAAGGGCCTTGCCTGCCCCGAGTCCGACCTTCCCACCCAGCGTCGTCGCAACCGCCCCGCCGCCAACGTCGAGCCCGTCGTCGACCTCATGTACGCGCTCGTGCGCATCGTGTCCGAGCGCTCTGGCGTGGCCGCGCCCCTCATCGCAAACCGCGACGACCTTGCCGACTTCGTCGTGGACCAGGGCGCTCGCAAGCTGCGCGAGGGCTGGCGCTGGGAGCTTGCGGGCAAGCAGCTCACCCGCCTACTCGAGGGTCGCGTGGGCCTTACCGTCAAGGGCATGCGCGTCGAGATCCTCTAACCCGCGCGTGTATTCGCCCGTAGGTTTCACACATCGTTCAGCCTCGCGTGTATTCGCCCGTAGGTTTCACACATCGTTCAGGCTCGCGACGTCCCCAACGCGCTGATGAACGCGCGGGGCAAAATGGGGTATACATAGAACTACGCATTCGACTTAGGGGGTTATCCCATGTACTCAGGTGGTCTCATCTACGGCATCGATAGCTCGTACATCCTGCTCATCGTTGTCACGTTCGCGATCGGCATGGCATCGCAGTTCTACATCAACTCGACCTACAAGCGCTGGTCGCGCGTCCGTTCGTCTGCCGGTGTTCCTGGTGCCCAGGTGGCGCGCCAGATGCTGGACGCCGAGGGTGCCAGCCAGGTTGGCATCGACGAGATCCCCGGCGAGCTCACCGACAACTACAACCCCAGGGACAACAAGCTGCACCTCTCGCACGAGAACTTCGCGCAAGGCTCGGTGGCCGGCGTGGCCGTCGCCTGCCACGAGGCGGGGCATGCCGTCCAGAACGCCCGCGGGTTCGTGCCCATGCGCATCCGCTCGGCCCTCGTGCCCGTGGTCAACTTTGCGTCTACCATCTGGATCTTCGTTCTGCTCGCGGGCTCGTTCCTGCACATCGCCGGCCTGACCACCGCGGCCATCGTCCTCTTTAGCTTCTCGGTTCTCTTCCACCTGGTCACGCTCCCGGTGGAGATCGACGCGTCCCGTCGCGCGGTGGCCTACATCGCCAGCTCCGGGCTGTCCGACCGCGACGTACGCGGCGCTCGCAGCGTGCTCACGGCCGCGGCGCTCACCTATGTCTCGGCCGCCCTCATTTCTGTCCTCCAGTTGCTGTACCTTCTTGGTAGGAACAATCGCAACTAGGTCACAGACTCAGGGGTGAACCATGGAGGACGAGGTCACGCAGGCACCGGCAGCCACTGGCGCCGAAAGCGAGAGCATTAGCGTCAGCGACGCGCTCGAGCTGGCAAAGACCGTCATCAAGGGTATGCCGCGGCTCGTCGTGCGTGGCGAGGTCAGCGGCTTTCGTGGCCCCAACAGCCGAAGCGGCCATTGCTACTTCAGCCTCAAGGACGACACCGGATCGATGGACGTCGTCATCTGGAGGGGCGTCTTCGAGCGCCTGGACGTCCAGCTCCAGGAGGGTCTCGAGGTTGTCGTCACGGGCAAGTTTGACATGTACGTGCCCCGTGGCTCCACGAGCTTTCACATCGAGCGCCTTGAGGTTGCGGGTGAGGGCCTGCTGCACCAGCAGGTCGAGCGTCTTAAGAAGAAGCTTGCCGCCGAGGGCCTTATGGACCCCCAGCGCAAGCTGCCGGTGCCGGCCTTCTGCACGCGCGTTGGTGTGGTCACGTCGCTCTCCGGTTCGGTCATCGATGACGTCAAGCGCACCCTCGCGCGTCGCAACCCGCTCGTCGAGCTCGTCTGCTGCGGTTGTTCGGTGCAGGGCAAGGAGGCCCCGGCCTCCATTACCGCGGCCCTCACCAGGATGGCGCAGGAGCCGGTCGACGCGATCCTGCTCGTGCGCGGCGGCGGCTCGCTCGAGGACCTCATGTGCTTCAACGACGAGTCCGTGGCGCGGGTCATCGCCGCATGCCACATCCCCATCGTCACCGGCATCGGTCACGAGCCCGAT
>CAJOGH010000116.1 GCA_905233865.1 uncultured Atopobiaceae bacterium | reverse complement strand
GGTGCTCGCCGGTGAAGGCGCAGTTCACGGACTTGGACTCGAAGAAGTCCTCGGTCACGTCAAAGGGCGCGTCAGCGTCAATGACGGTGAGGTCGGCCTGCGAGCCCTCGGCGATGGTGACGGGCGCCAGGCGCAGGACGGCACGCGGGTTGGCGGCCATGACCTCAACGAGGCGGTCCCAGCTCATCTTGCCGGTGTTCACGAGCTTGGTGAGCATGAGCGGAAGGCTCGTCTCCAGGCCGGTGGTGCCAAAGTAGGCGATCTCCCACTCGCAGTCCTTCTCGTGGGCGGCGTGGGGCGCATGGTCGGTGACGAGGCAGTCAATGGAGCCGTCGACGATGCCCTCCACCAGCGCCTCGGCGTCCGTTGCCAGGCGCAGCGGCGGGTTCATCTTGAGGTTGGTGTCATAGTCCTCAGTGATGTCGTCCTCGCACATGAACAGGTGGTGCGGGGTGACCTCGCAGGTCACGGGCAGGCCGTCGGCCTTGGCGGCGCGGACGAGGTCCAGGCCCTTGGCCGTGGAGATGTGGGCGATGTGCAGCGGGCAGCCGGTCATGCGGCAGAGCTCGATGTCGCGCATGATCTCCAGCTCCTCGCCCAGCGCGGGCCAGCCGAACATGCCCAGGCGGGTACTGGCGCGGCCCTCGTTGATGACACCGTGCGTGGTGAGCGACTCCACCTCGCAGTGGGCAATGGCCACGCGGTCGAACTGCGAGACGTACTCCATGCAGGTGCGCATCATGCCAGCGCTCTGGACGCCATGGCCGTCGTCGGAGAAGGCGCAGGCGCCCTCCATGACCATGTCGCCGATCTCGGACAGCGCCTCGCCCTTCTGCTCACGCGTGAGGGCGCCGATGGGGCGCACGTGGCAGAGGTTGGCGGCGTGGGCGCGGTCAATCTGGTAGCGGATGCCGGTGCCAGTGTCGCAGACCGGGTTCGTGTTGGGCATGGTGGCCACGTCGGTAAAGCCGCCGTGGGTGGCAGCGCGCGAGCCGGTCAGGATGGTCTCCTTGTACTCAAAGCCGGGGTCACGGAAGTGGACGTGCATGTCCACCAGACCGGGGACCAGGTGCTTGCCGGAGCAGTCGATGACCTCGCAGCCCTCGGGCGCCTCCAGACCCTCGCCCACCGCGACGATGGTCTTGCCGTCCACCAGCACGTCGACGACGCCGTCCAGACCCACCTGAGGGTCGTGCGCGTGAGCGCCCTTAAGCAGAAATGCCATTGTCCTCTCCTCCCAGAAGCAGGTACATCTCGGCCATGCGGGTCAGCACGCCCGCGTTGACCTGGTTGAGGATGCGCGAGCGTGCGCAGTCCGCAACCTCGGTGTTGATCTCCATGCCGCGGTTCATCGGGCCCGGGTGGCACACGATGGCGTTCTCCTTCATGCGGTTGGCGCGCTCGATGTCCAGGCCGTACATGCGGTTGTACTCGCGTCTGGAGGGGATGACAGCGCCCTCCATGCGCTCCAGCTGGACGCGGAGCATGTACACGACGTCCATGTCCTCGATGACCTCGTCGAGCGACCAGGTCTGCTCGCAGCCAAACCAGGTGGGGTCATCGACCTGGAAGGTCGGCGGGCCCACGAGCGTGACGTGGGCGCCCATCGTGCGCAGGGCCGGCGCCAGAGAGCCGGCAACGCGGGAGTGGGCCAGGTCGCCCACGATGGCGACCTTGAGGCCGTCCAGGTGACCAAAGTGCTCGCGGATGGTGTAGAGGTCCAGCATCGCCTGGGTGGGATGCTGGTGCTTGCCGTCGCCGGCGTTGATGACCACGGCGTCGGTGTTCTCGGTGATCTTGATGGGCGTGCCAGCCAGCTTGGCGCGGACGATGAACATGTCGACGTTCATGGCATCGATGGTCTGGATGGTATCGGCCAGGCTCTCGCCCTTGACGACGCTCGACGTGGAGCCGCCCATGTTGAGGGCGTCAGCCGAGAGTCTCTTCTCGGCCAGCTCAAAGCTGGAGCGCGTGCGCGTGGAGGGCTCCAGGAACAGGTTGACGATCGTGCGGCCGCGCAGCGCGGGCACCTTCTTGATGCCGTCGCGGTTGTTGACCGCCTCGAAGGCCTTGGCAGTGTCCAGAATCTGCGTGATGTCGTCGGCGGTGAGGCTGTAGGTGTCTATGAGATGCTTGACGCTCAGCATTAGTTGGCGCCCCCTTCTTGGATGTCCCAGATCTCGACGGCGGTGTGGTCGTCGAGCGGCTCGATGCACACGCGCACGTCCTCCTCGTGGGAGGAGGGCACGTTCTTGCCCACGTAGTCTGCGCGGATGGGCAGCTCACGGTGACCGCGGTCGATCATGACGGCCAGCTGGATGGTGGACGGGCGGCCGTAGTCGATGAGCGCGTCGAGCGCCGAGCGGACCGTGCGGCCGGTGAATAGCACGTCGTCCACGAGCACGATGTCGAGCCCGTTAATGTCAAAGGGGATGTTGGTGCCATGCAGCACCGGCTGGATGTTGCGCATGACGTCGTCGCGGTAGAAGCTGATGTCCAGCGAGCCCGAGGGCAGGCGGACCCCCTCTATCTTTTGGATCTCATCCGCGAGCATCTCCGCGAGCGTGACGCCCCTGCGCACGATGCCCACGATGGCGAGGTTGTCCGCGCCGCCGTTGGCCTCCAGGATCTCGTGCGCTATGCGCGTCACGGCGCGTTGCATGGCCTTTTGGTCCATGATCTGCGCCTTGGGTGTGGTTGCCGACATGACTCTCCTCTCTTAAGAAAAAACGCCCGTGCGTCGCGGCACGAGCGTCATAAAGAGCCTAGTGGCAGTGCCCCAGCGGGGCTTGTCGTTTGGCCTTATGGGTATCTCGTACCGCACTTAAAGGTCACGAGATACTCTACACCATTCGCAAGGGCGCGCAACCCCTCATTTGAATGCACATCCGCCTGGCGACAAAAGCGTGCGGGTGCGCGGGCGTTGTGCTAGCCGGCGTTGGCAGAGCCCTTCTCGGGGGCGCGGCGGCGAGCGAAGATGCCGATGCGCGAGAGGGCAAAGCCCAGGCCGTTGCAGCGCCAGCTGTAGAAGAACTCCCCTACCAAGGCGCGCATGTAGGGGCCGTTGGAGAACGGCACGCGCTCGAAGCCCGTGAGCTCGAAGTAGGTGTTCTTGAACGAGCCGGACACGTTCTTGAGACCGGCGACGATCGTGGGGTCCATACGGCGGAAGATCTGCGTGACCCACTCGCGCATCTTGGGCTCGTCCAGGCCAAAGAGCTCGATGCCGTGGCCGGCATAGCGGAACCCGATGACGTAGAGCGCGCCGAGGATGCCGGAATCGGTCACGCCCAGGCGCTCGCAGACGTCGCACATGTCGTTCCAGCGCTCAAAGGGCAGCTGCTCCTTGAGCAGGACCGACGAGGAGGTGGGAAGGTCCTCACGGTAGCAGTAGAAGGGCTCGTCGATGTAGACGATAGAGTCCGCCTGCACGCAGGTCTCAAACAGGAAGGGATTGTCCACCCAGCCGGCGCCGGGGACCTCCTTGAAGCGAATGCTCTTGTCGTCCAAGAAGTCACGACGGTAGATGGCAGACCAGATGGATGGGTGGTGCTGGACCACGCGCGGGCACTCGGCGAGCCTGAAGGGCTTGTCAACCGGCTTGATGCGATGGTAGTAGCTACACTTGTAGAGGTGCTCCTGCGGCGTCGTGGGCATGCTGATGCGCCAGTAGGGCGTCTTTACCATGTCAGGGAAGTCGTGGCGCGCGGCGGCCTCGTACATGACGTCGTACATGTGGGGCAGGACGTAGTCGTCGGGCTCCAGGATGGCGATGTAGCGGCCACGGGCCTCGGAGATGCCACGGTTCATGTTTGCGCCGTAGCCCGAGTTCTCCTTGTCGATGACGCGAATGCGGCTGTCGCGGGCCTCGTGCTCGCGCATGATCTTGAGCGAGTTGTCGGTGGAGCCGTCGTTGATGACGAGGATCTCGATGTTGGCGCGGTCGTTGGCACAGGCGGACGTAAGGGCCTGATCCAGGAAGTCCTCGGTGTTGTAGACCGGGACGACGACCGTAACGTCTATC
>CAJOGH010000115.1 GCA_905233865.1 uncultured Atopobiaceae bacterium | reverse complement strand
GTGGCCTCACACATCTGGCGGCAGATGTCGGCGGGGTCCTCGTGAGCGGGGTCCTCCATCGTATAGACCAGGTGGTCGCAGTACTCGCTTGCTACCTGCGGAAGCTCCTGCCTGCGCTCCTGGGCCTTGTTGCCGGGCGCGCCAAAGACGGCCACGATGGGCCGCCCGGGATATTCCGCCTGTAGGGACTTGAAGAGCATGCGGAAGCTCAGGCCGTTGTGCGCGTAGTCGACCACGCACACGATGCGGCCGTCGCCGCTTTCCACGAGCTCCATGCGGCCCGGCACGCGCACGTGCGCAAGGCCAGCGGCGCACTGCTCGCGCGTGGCACCCAGAAGCTGGCAGATGGCAATAGCGGCGAGCGCGTTGTCCACGTTAAAGAGGCCCGACATGCCAACGGTCACGGGCGCGGTCCACTCGGGCGTGTGGCAGGTGAAGGTCACGCTGCCGTGGCCCGGCGTGATGTCGGACGCCCAGAAGTCGGCCTCGCTCGAGGTGGCGCTAAAGGTCGTGACGCTCTCGCACTGCGCGGCCGCGGCCATGACACGCTCGGCGTCGTCGGTGTCTAGGTTGACGATCGCGCGGCGGCACTTCTGGAAGATGCGGAGCTTGGACTCCACGTAGTCCTCAAAGGTGGGGTGCTCCACGGGTGAGATGTGGTCGCGCCCGATGTTGAGGAACACGCCGATGTCCATGGTCAGGTAGTCGCAGCGCTCGTGCTTGAGGCCCTGGCTGGACACCTCCATGACCATGGTGAGGCCACGCTCGCGCGCGTTGTGCAGGTGGCGCCACAGCTCGGGCGCCTCGGGTGTGGTGTTGTGGCTCTCAAAGCTCTCGATGCCGTCGTAGGTGTCGATGGAGCCCATGATGCCGGCGCGGCTGCCAGGCTCGCTGCCGTCCAGGATGGAGCGGACCATGTAGGTGACGCTCGACTTGCCCTTGGTGCCCGTGATGCCCACGATCTCCATGTCGCGGTCGGGGCGGCCCCAGGCAAGCGAGGCCACGACGGACATGGCGCGGCGGATGTCGGGCGTTGTCAGGTGCGGCACGCCCGGCGCGGCCTGGGCCAGCGCGGGCTCGGCCGCGTCCTCGCACAGGTAGGCCACCGCGCCTGCCTCGAGCGCGCCCGTGAGGAAGGTGGGGCTAAAGGCAGCGCCCTTGCACACGAAGATGTTTCCGGGATGCACGTCGCGCGAGTCGTGGGCGGCGCCGCAGACAGCTGTGCTCTTGTCGCCAAAGGCGCTTCCGAGCAGGTTGGCGTTTTGCAGGGCGTCTGCGAGCCCCGCGAGAGTGATGGTATCCATGGCAATAATGCTACACTACTGATGCCCGCGCGTGACGTGCGGTTTTGGGCGATTGGCGCAGTGGCTAGCGCAGGTGCCTTACACGCACAAGGTCGGGGGTTCGAATCCCTCATCGCCCACCATGTATACTGCGGCCCGCGCAAGCGGGCCTGTGCGGTTTTCCGCAGATAAGGGGAGCAATGCAGGACGACGTGAGGCCCATCGGCGTGTTTGACTCCGGGCTTGGTGGGCTCACGGTGGCGCGTGCCATTGCGTCTGGCCTTCCTCACGAGTCCATCACGTACCTGGGCGACACCAAGCGCTGCCCCTACGGTCCCCGCGACCAGTCGGAGGTCCGCCGCTTTGTGGCGCAGGTGGGCGCCTGGCTCAACGGTCGCGACGTCAAGGCCGTGGTCATCGCGTGCAACACCGCCACCGCCGCCGCGCTCGACCTGCTGCAGGTGGCGCTTCCCGTGCCGGTCATCGGCGTCGTGGAGCCGGGCGCGCGTGCCGCCGTGCGCGCCACGAGGACCCGCCGCGTTGGCGTGCTTGCCACGCAGGGCACCGTGCGTAGCGGCAGCTACGAGGCCGCCATCCACGCGCTGGACGCCGGCGTTCGCGTGTTCAGCCATCCCGCGCCGCGCTTCGTGGAGCTCGTGGAGGGCCTGCTCATTGGCGGCGAGCACCTGCACGAGGACTGGATGGCCAATCCCGAGATCTTTGACACGCCGCCCATTCGCAACATCGCGCGCGAGGAGACCGAGGCGCTCGCGGACATGGGTATCGACACGGTCGTCCTGGGTTGCACACACTTCCCGCTGCTCGCGCGCCCCATTCGCGCCGTGCTTGGCGACGACGTGCGCATCGTGAGCTCTGCCGAGGAGACCTGCCGCGAGCTTCGCGAGTCGCTGGAGTACCGCGGCGACCTGGCCCCCGACGACCAGGTGCCCGACTACCGCTTTGCCACGACCTCCGACGACATCACGTCCTTTGCGGTGGCGGGCAACTTCATCTTTGGCCACGCGCTGGAGTCCATCGAGCGCGTTGACCTGGACCGCGTGGAGCCGCTTCCCGACTATAGGAACACCGACGCCGGCGCCTAGCCGGCCGATAAGAGCTTGGAGGAGCCATGACGTCCTTTGACCGCGAGCACACGGTGGTCGTTGCAACCGGCAACGCGCACAAGTTGAGCGAGATCCGTGCCATCCTGGGGCGCGCCCTGCCTGACATGGACTTTGTGGCCCTTGGCGACCTGGGCGATTTTGAGGACCCCGTCGAGGACGGCCAGACCTTCTTTGACAACGCGCTCATCAAGGCCCGTGCCGCACTGGATTGCACCGGCCTTGCGCTTGCCGTTGCCGACGACTCGGGCCTGTGCGTGGACGAGCTCGGCGGCGACCCTGGCATCCACTCCGCGCGCTGGGCCGGCGAGCACGGCAACGACGCGGCCAACAACGACAAGCTCCTGGCGCAGCTGGACGGCGTGCCCGACGAGCGCCGCCGCGCGCGGTTCCACTCCACGGTCGTGATGGCCTGGGCCGACGGTCGCGTGGAGCGCGGCGACGGTGATTGCGAGGGGAGCATCGGCCACGAGCTGCGGGGGAGCGGCGGCTTTGGCTATGACCCGCTGTTCTGGCCCGATGACACGCCCGGCCTGACGATGGCCCAGCTCACGGCCGAGCAGAAGAACGCGATCTCGCACCGCTTCCACGCGCTTGAGGACCTGGCGGCCAAGCTGAGGTAGGCTCTTGTCGCCCGCGTGAGGGGCTACCTGCATCGTGGTTATACCGTGGTATTTAGCCTGCGGCTATGGCAGGTTGGGTGTCTGCGGCGTAGCATAGGCGTTCGCTGATTATTGTCTATGTCGTGGCGCGAGCGCCGCGGTTCGCGCTGGAGGAAGTTCATGGAAATCGAGATGCCCCCCATCAACAGGGTCGATGACATTCGCGACAGGCTCGTGGGCCTGCAGGGCGAGCGCCTCAAGGTGCGTGCCAACCTTGGCCGCAGCCGCATCGTGGAGCGTCAGGGCACGCTGGTCCAGGCTCACCCCGCGCTGTTTGTCGTTGAGGTCGACGAGCGTCGCGGCCGCAAGGCGCGCCAGTCCTACCAGTATGTTGACGTGCTCACCGGTCAGGTGGAGCTGTTTGACGGCGAGACCGGCGAGCTGCTCTTTGACTTTGGCACTCAGGCGCCTGACGAGGAAGACGAGTAGGCCGGGCGTCATGTCCCACACAATGTGGCGCCTTGCGCCTGCCAAGATCAATCTGTATCTGGGCGTGCATGAGGGGGTCGACGGGGATGGTTATCATCGCGTCGACTCGATCATGGTGCCCGTTGGTCTTTGCGACCTCGTGAGGCTTGAGCTCAACGACAGCGGCAGGACCCTCGTGGAGTTCGAGGGTGACGACGTCGCGGGGATTCCCGCTAACAACACCGTCGTGGCCGCCATGCGTGGCATGGTCGCTGCTTTTGGGCGCGACGCCGGCATGCACGTAGTCGTGCGCAAGCGCATACCCGCGCAGTCGGGATTGGGCGGTGCCTCCAGCGACGCGGCCGTGGCGATGCTTGCCCTGTGCGACGCGTGGGGGATTGACCCGCGCGACGAGCGCGTGGCCGCCGTCGCCCGCAGCGTTGGCGCGGACGTGCCGTTCTTTCTCACGATGGTGCCGGGCCTCTTTGTGGGGCGCGGCGACGTCCAGGAGGAGGAGTACCCCGCGGTGGGTGGCGAGGACGTCGTGCTCGTC
>CAJOGH010000114.1 GCA_905233865.1 uncultured Atopobiaceae bacterium | reverse complement strand
GCCCCAGCCCGCGGGCGGCAAAGAACCCGTGCCGGCGCGCGTGGAGCTCGTCGGCCGTGTCCGTGGCGTCGGTCGCCATACGCCACTGCCGCCTGAGCTCGCCGTCCTCCTCAAAGAGGCCGAGCGTGGTCTGCGTGTTTCCAACATCGACACTAAAGAGCATGCGCAC
Source organism: uncultured Atopobiaceae bacterium (assembly GCA_905233865.1). Classification (GTDB taxonomy): domain Bacteria; phylum Actinomycetota; class Coriobacteriia; order Coriobacteriales; family Atopobiaceae; genus CAJOGH01. Next base: position 3,866 of record CAJOGH010000114.1, on the reverse strand, counting down.
CTCTGTCCTCGCATGGGTCCTGCGTTCACGATGCCTCCATGCTAGCAACTTGCGCCCTGGTATGTCGCTGAATCTGTGGTACTATCGCAAAGCTTGACCGTACTGGCTGGTCAGGCGCCCGTCCTGGTCGGAAACCAGGACACGGTCCTTTCCCTGGCAAAATCCAGGGGCGATACACAGAAGGAGTCCTGCCATGAAGCAAAACATCCACCCCGACTACGTCGAGTGCACCGTCCGCTGCACCTGCGGCAACACGTTCAAGACGCACTCCACCAAGTCCGAGATCGTCGTTGACCTCTGCGACAAGTGCCACCCCTTCTACACCGGCACCCAGAAGCTCGTCGACACCGGCGGCCGCGTCCAGCGCTTCTCCAACAAGTTCGGCACCGCCGCCACCGCTCAGCTCGAGAAGGCCGCTGCCGCCAAGGCCGAGCGCGCTGCCAAGGCTGAGGCCGAGGCCGCTGCCAAGAAGGCCGCCAAGGAGGCCAAGGCTGCCGAGAAGGCCAAGCGTGCCGCCGAGTACGCCGCCAAGGCCGAGGCTGAGGCTGCCAAGAAGGCCGCTGAGGCTCCCGCCGAGGAGACCGCCGAGGCCACCGAGGCTCCCGCCGAGGAGACCGCTGCCGAGTAGCGTCACAGCACGACACTCAAGAGGGATCGGGTCTGCGCCCGGTCCCTCTTTCTTTTTGGACTTTCCGCGCACGGCGCAAGAAGCCGCGTGAGTTTGGGTACCACTAGCTGTGTGGGCAAGACGGAGGTACGCCATGGCAGAGACGCCAGACAAGACCGACATCCTCATAGTGGGCGCTGGCCCCGCGGGCATCTTCTGTGCCCTGGGGCTCCTGGCCGCGGGCGACACCCGCCGCATCACCATGCTGGACCGCGGCGTCGCCATAGAGAACCGCGTGTGCCCCATGGAGCGCGTGGGTCACTGCGTGGGCTGCGACCCCTGCCGCATCACCACGGGCTTCTCGGGTGCCGGCGCGTTCTCCGACGGCAAGCTCTCGCTGTCCCACGAGGTGGGCGGTGACCTGCCCGAGCTGGTGGGCACGGACCTCGCCCAGGCGACCATCGAGCGTGCCGATAAGATCTACCTGGAGTTTGGCGCCGACGAGCGCATCGAGGGTGTGGGCAACCCCACCGAGGTCGCCGACATTCGCCGTCGCGCCATCGCGGCCGGTCTCAAGCTGGTTGACTGTCCCATCCGCCACCTGGGTACCGAGCGCGCCCAGGAGATCTACGGGCGCATCGAGCGTCACCTGCAGGACGCCGGCGTGCAGATGGTCTTTGGCGCGACCGTGACCGACCTCATCGTCGAGGACGGCGCGTGCAACGGCGCCGTCTACGAGTGCCAGGGCACCACGCACCAGATCCGCGCGGGTCAGACCGTCGTGGCGACTGGCCGTCGTGGCGCTGACTGGCTGCGCCGCATGTGCGACGCGCATGGCATCGACCACAAGGCCGGCGCCGTGGACCTGGGCGTGCGCGTCGAGGTGCGCAACGAGGTCATGGAGTCCGTGAACAACGTGCTCTACGAGTCCAAGCTCATCGGTTACCCCAACCCCTTCCGCGACAAGGTCCGCACCTTTTGCCAGAACCCCGGCGGCTTCGTGAGCCGCGAGAACTACGACGGCGGCCTTGCCGTGGTCAACGGTCACTCCTACAAGGACCGCAAGTCCAACAACACCAACCTCGCGGTGCTGTGCACGCGCAACTTCCGCGATCCCTTTGACGACCCCATCGCCTATGCGAGCAAGGTCGGCGAGCTGTGCAACATGCTCGGCGACGGCCACATCCTGGTCCAGCGCTTTGGTGACATCCTCAACGGCAAGCGCACCTGGGACCGCGACCTGCGCCGCTCCAACGTGGTGCCCACGCTCGTCGACGCCGAGCCCGGCGACATCACCTCGGCCCTGCCGTACCGTGCGATGACCTCCATCGTCGAGTTCATCAAGGCCGTGGACACGGTCGTGCCCGGCTTTGCCGCCGAGGAGACCCTCCTCTACGCGCCCGAGCTCAAGTTCTACTCCAACCGCATCCAGATGGAGCCAGACCTCACCTGCAGCGTGCGCAACCTGCGCTGCCTCGGTGACTCCTCCGGCTGGACGCGCGGCCTCATGATGTCGAGCGTCATGGGCCTGCTGTGCGCCGACAACATGGCCGGCCGCTAGCTGTCGCGGGCGGGGAGTGCCAACCATAGGCTCTTGTCGCCCGCGCCTGTGATGCTTGCGTTGGCCTTTGCCGATGCCTGCGAAGCCGCCCGCACAGGGTGGTATCCTACCCCAGGAAACAACGCTAGAGCTGCGCGAATGCGCGGCGGATATAGGAGACATCATGCGTGACAAGCTAGAGAAGCTCATCGAGGCCTACGGTGAGCTGGAGCAGAAGCTGGGCGACCCCGCGGTCGTCAGCGACCCCAAGGAGTACGCGCGCCTGGCCAAGGAGCACTCCAGCCAGGCCGACCTCGTGAGCCGTGCCCGTGAGTACCTGGGCGCCCTGGACGATATCGAGGCCGCCAAGGAGATGCTGCGCGAGACGTCCGACCCGGACGACAAGAGCATGCTCCAGGACGACATCGCCGCCAACGAGGAGAAGCTGCCGGCGCTGGAGGAGGACATCAAGTTCATGCTCATCCCCGGCGACCCCAACGACGAAAAGGACACGATCGTGGAGATCCGCGCCGGCGTGGGCGGCGACGAGGCCGCCATCTTTGCGGGCGACCTCTTTAAGATGTACGAGCGCTTCTGCTCATCGCGCGGCTGGAAGATCGAGGTGTTCTCGTCCAGCCCCAGCGAGGCGGGCGGCTTTAAGACTATCGAGTTCAAGGTTACGGGCGACAAGGTCTACTCCGTCATGAAGTACGAGAGTGGCGTGCACCGCGTGCAGCGCGTGCCCAAGACCGAGAGCCAGGGCCGCATCCAGACCTCGACGGCCACCGTGGCGGTCCTGCCCGAGGCCGATGACATCGACATCAAGATCGACCAGTCCGACCTGCGTATTGACACCTACTGCGCCAGCGGCCCTGGTGGCCAGTGCGTCAACACGACCTACTCGGCCGTGCGCATCACGCACCTGCCCACCAACACGGTCGTGCAGTCGCAGGACCAGCGCAGCCAGATCCAGAACCGCGAGGTCTGCATGCAGATGCTGCGTGCGCGCCTGTACGAGATGGAGCTGGAGCGCCAGCAGGCCGAGCTGGGCGCCGAGCGTGCCAGCCAGATTGGCCACGGCAACCGTTCCGAGAAGATTCGCACCTACAACCAGCCCCAGGACCGCGTGACCGACCACCGCGTTGGCTTCAACGGCACCTACAACGGCGTGCTGCTTGGCGACACGCTGCCCAGCGTCATCGACGCGCTGGCCGCCGCCGACCGCGCGGAGAAGCTCGCGCAGGCCGTCTGATAGGGGCCAGTCGTGGCCGAGCGCATCTGGACCTGCAAGGACGTGCTGTCGTGGACGACCTCCTACCTGGAGCGCGCCGGCGACGAGCACCCGCGCCTGTCGGCCGAGTGGCTGCTGAGCGCTGCGACGGGCCTGAGCCGGATTGAGCTCTACACGAGCTTTGACAAGCCGCTCTCGTCCGCGGAGCTCGACGCCATGCACGCCGGCATCGAGCGTCGCGTGAAGGGCGAGCCGCTTCAGTATGTGACGGGCGAGACGCCCTTCCGTCACATCGTGGTCCGCTGCGAGCCCGGCGTGCTGATTCCCCGACCCGAGACCGAGATCCTCGTGGATCACGTGCTCGCCGAGCTCGACCGCACGCGTGGCGACGACGGTCGCTGGCAGCGCGTGGTCGAGGTCGGTTGCGGCACGGGCTGTGTGGCGGGGTCGATTGCCTACGAGCGGCCCGAGACCTTCGTTTTGGCCAC
>CAJOGH010000113.1 GCA_905233865.1 uncultured Atopobiaceae bacterium | reverse complement strand
CCCTGCGCGCGTATCGAGTGCGGGAGGTCCCGCGTTGCTTCCAGGAAGGTTATACCCTAAATCCCTCCAAATTGGTAGGTATTTACGGTGGACGATTTCCGGTGGCGTTTAGCTGCGCTTTTGTAGGCTCTTGTCGATAAGAGCATGGAGGGCCTGTGAACCGGGTTATGTGCGGTCATCTATGATCTTTTCCATCCAGACGATGTCGTAGAGGCGGCCGAACTTGCGCCCACACGCGTGGAAGTGGCCGACCAGCTCGTAGCCCATGCGCTCGTGGAAGCGCGCGGAGTCGGGGGTGACGTAGGGGTCGCCGTCCGGTGCGACCGCGATGCACGCGTAGAGGTTGGTCACGCGCATGCGGCGCAGCTCGTCCTCGAGCGCCTGGTAGAGGGCGCGACCGTAGCCCCTTCCGCGGGCGTTGCGGTCAAGGTAGATGCTGACCTCGGCGGAGTGGGCGTAGGCGGCGCGCCCGTAATAGCGAGAGGCATAGGCGTAGCCCACGATGCGCCCGTCGTCCTCCATGACGAGGTAGGGGTAGCCGTGGTCGAGCGTGGCGGCAACGCGGTCGGCAAAGTCGTCTTGGCTGGGCACCTCGAGCTCGAACGAGACGGCGGTCTGCTCCACGTAGGGCGCGTAGATGGCCAGCACCGCCGGTGCGTCCTTGACGCGCGCTGTGCGTATGGTTGCCATGGCCGTCCTCCTCTCGTGCGTTGCCCGCCCATTCTAGCGCGCCGCCTCTCGGCCGCGCCCGGGGCAAAACCGCTCAAAACTTGACACTTAGCTCGTATATAGCAACAAGTGTCGAGTGTTGTGTGCCTGTCACGCGACACCCACCCAAAACTTGACACTTAGCTCGTATATAGCAACAAGTGTCGAGTATTGTGTGCTTTACAGACCAAGGGTGTGGGCCCTGCCTTTGTTACGCCGTTGGCACGGTGCCACACGGAGGCTCTTGTCGCCATTAGAATAGGCACGGTACCAACTGTCTAACGCACAAGGAGAGCCATGGCACTCACGCAGGATGACGTGCGCGACATAGCTGACTATGCGCGCATCGCCCTCACGGACGACGAGCTCCGCGAGATGACTGACTACATGAATGACGCGGTGGCCATGCTCGAGCCCATCCGGGAGTACGACCTGGACGGCGTCGAGCCCACCTATCACCCCATCGGTGACCTGTCCAACGTCATGGGCGCCGACGTCGTGGATGACGACATTCGCGCGCTGCCGCTGGACGTGGCGCTCAAGAACGCGGCCTCCACGCGTGACCGCGCCTTCCGCGTCCCGTCCATCCTGGGCGACGGCGGAGGTGACCGCTAATGGCATCGCTTGATACCCTGAGCGCCGCGCAGATTGCGGCCGGCGTCGCGGACGGCAGCTTCTCGGCAACCGAGGTCGCCCGCGCCCAGCTGGACGCCATTCAGGAGCGCGACACTGACACGCAGGCCTTCCTCGAGGTCTCAGCAGACCTCGCGCTTGCCGCCGCCGAGGCCACCGACAAGCGCCGCGCCGCCGGCGAGCAGCTGCCGCCGCTTGCGGGCGTGCCCTGCGCGTTCAAGGACAACATGCACCTGGTGGGCACGCGCACGACCTGCGCCTCAGCCATGCTGGAGAACTACGACTCCGTCTTCACCGCCACCTGCGTGGAGCGCATGCTCGCCGCGGGCGTGACGCCGGTGGGCAAGACCAACATGGACGAGTTCGCGTTTGGCTCGTCGACCGAGTCCAGCCACTTCCACCCCACGCACAACCCGTGGGACCTCGCGCGCGTGCCGGGCGGCTCGTCGGGTGGCTCGGCCGCTGCCGTTGCCGCCGGCCAGGCCACCATCTCGCTGGGCTCCGACACGGGCGGCTCCATCCGCCAGCCCGCCGCCTTCTGTGGCGTCGTGGGCATGAAGCCTACCTATGGCGTGGTCAGCCGCTATGGCGTCGTGGCCTTTGGCTCGTCGCTTGACCAGGTGGGCCCCTTTGGCCGCAGCGTCGCCGACGTGGCGCTGTCCATGAACGCGCTCACCGCTGGCGGCCGCGACCCGCTCGACTCCACGAGCCAGGAGTGCAAGCTGGACTTCATGACGTGCGTCGACGCCTCGGTGGAGGGCAAGCGCGTGGGCATCGTGCCCGAGCTCATGGAGGCCGAGGGCCTCTCGGACGAGGTTCGCGAGGGCATGCGCCGTGCGCGCGCCGCGCTCGAGGACGCGGGCGCTCAGATCGTGGAGGTGGAGCTGCCCAACCTGTCCAGCGCCATCGCCGCCTACTACGTGGTCGCGCCCTGCGAGGCCTTCTCCAACCTCGCGCGCTTTGACGGCGTGCGCTATGGCTACCAGGAGCCCGGCTGCGACACGCTCGCGGAGCAGACCGCGCTGTCGCGCTCGCACGGCTTTGGCGCCGAGGCGCGCCGCCGCCAGATGCTGGGCGCCTACCTGCTTGCCGCCGGCGTCTACGACAAGTACTTCTATCCCGCGCAGCAGGTTCGCACGCTCATCACCCAGGACTACGTCCGCGCCTTTGAGAGCTGCGACGTCATCCTCATGCCCACCGCGCCCACCGTGGCGTGGGAGACGGGCCAGGTGAGCGACCCCACGCAGATGTACCTATCCGACATGTTCACGATCTCGCTCAACATCGCCGGCAACGGTGGCATCTCCGTCCCCGTGGGCCTTTCCGAGGGCGACAAGAGCATGCCGCTTGCCGCGCAGCTCATCTGCCCGGCGTTTGCCGACGGCCGCCTGATCAGCTTTGCGTCTGCCATCGAGAGGGGCCTGGGTGCGACCGGCGTCGCACCTGCCATGGCCGGTAGGGGAGGTGAGCTCTGATGAAGAAGCTCGACGAGGTGCTCAAGGACTGGGAGGCCGTGATTGGCCTGGAGGTCCACACGGAGCTCACCACGCTTGACACCAAGATGTTCTGTAACTGCAAGCTCAGCCACGACGACGAGCCCAATGCCAACGTGTGCCCGGTGTGCCTGGGCATGCCCGGCGCCCTGCCCGTGCCCAACCGTGCGGCCATCGAGTCCATCGTCATGGCGGGCCTTGCCACCAACTGCGAGATCCAGCGCCACTCGATGTTCTACCGCAAGCACTACTTCTATCCTGACATGGCCAAGAACTTCCAGACCACGCAGGGGCCAGTGGCGTTTTGCATGCACGGCCATCTGGACCTTGAGGTCACGGGTCCCGGTGCCAAGGAGCGCCCCGACTGCGCCTTTGGCGGCGACACCGGCGTGGAGCGCGCTGACGACGGCTCCTACACCGCCCCCATTCGCATCCTGCGCATCCACATGGAGGAGGACGCGGCCAAGATGGTGCACGTGGGCGGCCAGGAGGGTCGCATCACGTCGGCGACCGAGTCGCTCATCGACTACAACCGCTGCGGCACGCCCCTCATCGAGCTGGTCACCGAGCCCGACCTTCGCACACCCGAGGAGGCGCGCCTGTTCATGGAGAAGCTCCGCACCACCTTCCTGGCGCTGGGCATCTCCGACTGCTCCATGGAAATGGGCTCCATGCGCTGCGACGGCAACATCAGCCTGCGCCGCCGCGGGACCACGGAGCTGGGCACCAAGACCGAGATGAAGAACATCAACTCCTTCAAGAGCCTGCACGACGCGCTCGAGTACGAGATCTGCCGCCAGGCCGAGGTGCTGGAGGAGGGCGGCATCATCTACCAGGAGACGCGCCACTGGGAGCCCTCCAACCGCCGCACCGTGGTCATGCGCGTCAAGGAGACGGCCGACGACTACCGCCTGTTCCCCGACCCTGACCTCGCGCCCTTTGACCTCACCGACGACTTCATCGAGTCGTGCCGTGCCCGCATCGGCGAGCTGCCCGACGCCAAGCGCGACCGCTACGTGGAGACGTTGGGCCTCAAGCGCGCCGACGCGACGCAGATTGCCTCCGACCCCGCCACCGCCGCCCTCTTTGAGGAGGCTGTCGAGGGTGCTGACGGCAAGGTCGCGCTCACCGTGGCCAACGTGGTCGTCAACCTGCTGCCGGGCTTTGACGGCGTGGGAGCCGCGCAGGTCCGCAGCCTTTC
>CAJOGH010000112.1 GCA_905233865.1 uncultured Atopobiaceae bacterium | reverse complement strand
GTCACAACGCCGAGGAGTACGCCGAGCGCGTCCTGGGCAGCCTCGAGGACAACCTCAGGAAGATGACGGACACCGTCGACGGCGTCCTGCGCACCCTCCAGGAGAATTCGAGCGCCCGCGGCTCCGAGCGTGGCGCCAGGTAAAGGCACATGGACCCCATCACCTTTGCCATAGACGAGCGCCTTGCCGACGCCGGCAGTACCGTCCCGCTCAAGGGTCACGCCGACATGACTTCCTTTGAGCTGGGCGGCCGCACCTTTGACTGCCCGGCTGGCCTGGACTATGACCTCATGCTCACCAACGCGGGTGAGGGCATTCTTGCCACGGGCATCGCGACCGTTCACGCCTCCACCGCCTGCGATCGCTGCCTGGAGAAGGCGGAGCTTGACATCTCGGCCGAGGTGGACGAGTACTTCCTCTTTGAGGAGCCTGCGGCATCTGAGGAGGACGAGGACGACGAGGTCGACTTCTCGCTCGTAGGCGACGACAACACCATCGAGGTCGGCGAGCCCATCATGGCGGCGGTCCTCATGGAGGCTCCCTTCGTGGTGCTCTGCCGCGACGACTGCAAGGGCCTCTGCCCGCGCTGTGGCGCCAACCTCAACGAGGGTCCCTGCGGCTGCGAGGCCGCGCGCGAGGCAGAGCGTCAGGAGCAGTCGCCCTTTGCCAAGCTCAAGGGCCTCAAGCTGGACGACTAGCCTACAATCGGGGCGATAAGAGCCTGGATGTGTGGAAACGCTGATTGTGGGTGCATTTCCCCCTCCAACGTGATAGCATTCCAATTCGTGTGATTTGCAAGTGATACGGCATGTGCCGAATCAAAAAAAGAGAGGTCTACGATGGCAGTTCCCAAGCAAAAGAAGGGCCGCGGCGCCACGCACACTCGCCGCTCCGCCAACAGCAAGCTCGCCGCTCCGGCTCGTTCCACGTGCCCCCAGTGCGGTGCCGTTAAGCTTCCGCACCACGTGTGCCCCAACTGTGGCTTCTACAAGGACCGCGAGGTCATCGTCACCGAGTAGATTCGGGCGATAAGAGCTAGAGACCTGAGGGCCGGCCGAAAGGCCGGCCCTTTTTTAGACTGAACCTGGAGGGAGTTCCCATGATCACGATCTGCGTTGACGTCAACGGCGGCGACGAGAAGCCGGCCGTCGTCCTTGAGGGCATCGAGCGCGCGCTCGCGGCCAACGAGGACCTGTGCGTCCTGGCTGCCGGAACGCCCGACTCCGGCGTGGAGGCCTTCTGCGAGAGCCACGACCGCGCCACGGCGCTCGTGTGCTCCGAGGCCATCGGCATGGACGAGCACCCCACCGAGGCCATTCGCACCAAGCGCGACTCCACCATCGTCCGTGGCTGCGCCGCCGTCCGCGCTGGCGAGGCCGACGGGTTCTTCTTGGCCGGCTCCACGGGCGCCATCTTTGCCGCTGCGACCCTGCACGTCGGACGCGTTCCCGGCATCAAGCGTCCTGCCATTGCCTGTGCCATGCCGGGTCTTGCCGGCCACGAGACCATCTTCATGGACATGGGTGCCAACGCCGACTGCCGTCCCGAGATGATCGCCCAGTTCGCGGCTATGGGCAGTGCCTATGCCAAGACCGAGCTCGGCGTGGATAACCCTCGTGTGGCGCTCCTTTCCAATGGTACGGAGGACACCAAGGGCTCCGAGTCCGCGCAGGCCGCCTTTGCTGCGTGCAAGGAGGTCGAGGGCATCAACTTTGTGGGCAACTGCGAGGGCACCGACATCCTCATGGGCGACCTTGACGTCATCGTGACCGATGGCTTCACCGGCAACGTGGCGCTCAAGACGCTCGAGGGCACGGCCAAGTTCCTGGTGGGCGTCCTCAAGGAGTACGCCAGCTCCTCCATCCTCTCCGCCATGGGCGCGCTCGCCCTCAAGCCCGCGCTCAAGGAGGCGGCCGGCAAGCTCTCCGGTGACGCCCACGGCGGCGCGGTCCTGCTGGGCCTCAAAGCACCCGTGCTCATCGGCCATGGCGCCACCAGCCCCACGGCCGTGTGCAACGGCACGCTCGCCGCTGCGGCCGCGGTGTCTTCGGGGCTCGTGGAGAGGTTGACCAACGCCAACTAGGAGCGCCCGCAAACGTTAGAATTAGTGCGTATGCACGTGCGGCGCCTTGCCGCAAAACCGAAAGAGGAACAATGGACCACGATACCGTCATCGCCACCGTCACCCGCGTCGTCGCCGACAGCCTTGGCAAGGACGCCTCGACCATCACCCCCGCCACCACCCTTGACGAGCTTGGCGCCGACTCCTTTGACATGCTCGAGATCGTGCTCGCCCTCGAGGACGAGCTGGGCCTGGGCCAGAAGCTCGAGGACGCCGACATCTCGTCCGTCAAGTGCGTCGAGGACGCGGCCAAGCTCATCGAGAGCCTGTAGGGCATGCTCCTTCGCAAGACCATACGCGCCGCGGAGGACATCTGTGGCCATAGGTTCCGTGACCCTGAGCTCTTGTCGGCTGCCCTCACGCACCCCAGTGCCGTGGAGGGACAGCCGGTGGGGGCCTCTTACGAGCGTCTCGAGTTCTTGGGAGACTCCATTCTGGGCGCCATCGTCGCGCACGACCTGTTCCTGATGTTTCCCCAGATGGACGAAGGTGAGCTCACCCGCTTTAAGATCAGCCTGGTCTCGGGCGACATGCTATCGCGCGTGTCTGCGGAGCTCGGCATCGGCGAGCTCATCTCGTTTGGTACCTCCGAGCTTGGGACGGGTTCGCGTGGCATGCACTCCGCGCTCGAGAACGTCTACGAGTCGCTGGTGGGTGCCCTCTACCTGGACGGTGGCCTGGAGCCCGCGCACGAGTTCGTGACGCGCACCCTCAAGCCGCACATGTCCGCCGACCTTGCCTCCGTGCCCGTCGTGCCCAAGTCGCGCCTCCAGGAGGTCGTGCAGGCACAGGGCAAGGAGCAGCCCATCTACAAGCTGGTGGGGGAGGACGGCCCCGCCCACGAGCCCACCTTTACCGCCGTCGTCATGATTGACGGCGTTCGCGCCGGTCGCGGCCAGGGTTCCTCCAAGAAGGCCGCCGAGACCGCCGCCGCCCTGGACGCCCTCGCGCGCCTGGGCGACATCAAATCCACCTCAAACGAACCCGCAAAGGGGTAGGCCTTGTATCTCAAGTCTCTTACGCTCAAGGGCTTTAAGTCCTTTGCCGACCGAACCCACATGGTCTTTGACCCCGGCCTCACGGTCGTCGTGGGCCCCAACGGGTCGGGCAAGTCCAACGTGTCCGACTCCATCCTCTGGGTCCTGGGCGAGCAGTCCGCAAAGATGCTGCGCGGCCAGGCCATGGAGGACATCATCTTCTCGGGCAGCTCGGCCCGCAAGCCCGTGGGCGTGGCCGAGGTCACGCTCGTTCTGGACAACTCCGACCACACGCTGCCTATCGACTTTGACGAGGTCGCCGTCACGCGCAGGATGTACCGTTCCGGCGAGTCGGAGTACCTGATCAACGACTCGCCCGCCCGCCTGATGGACATCCAGGACATCCTGCACGACTCGGGTCTGGGCAAGGACACCCACTCCATCATCTCCCAGGGCAAGCTGGACTCCGTGCTCTCCAGCCGTCCCGAGGACCGCCGTGCCCTCATCGAGGAGGCCGCCGGTATCTCCAAGCACCGCCGCCGCAAGGAGCGCAGCGCCCGCAAGCTCAAGTCCATGGCCGAGAACCTCACGCGCGCCAAGGACATCGAGCGCGAGATCAACCGTCAGCTGCGCCCGCTCGAGCGCCAGGTGGACAAGGCCAAGCGCGCCAACGACATCTCCGCGCGCCTGGGCGAGGCCTCCACGGTGCTGGCCGTGGACGACCTGCGCCGCCTGCAGGAGCAGTGGAACAAGCTCTCCGCCCGCGACAAGGAGGCCGAGGCCGCAATAGAGCTTGCCCGCTTCCGCGCGGACGAGAAGAGCGCGGAGCTGGAGAAGCTTCAGAGCCTGCTCGAGCAAAAGGGCCTCTTTGTGGGCGACCTGGGCGAGCAGCGCCGCCGCATGCAGGACGCGCTGGGCCGCATGGAGAGCGACATGCGCCTTCTTGAGGAAAAGGGCAAGAACATGG
>CAJOGH010000111.1:4145-5971 GCA_905233865.1 uncultured Atopobiaceae bacterium | reverse complement strand
GTGGACGAGCTACCCGTGCTTGACGAGGCCATCACGGTGACCACCGTCCCCTATGACGACAAGAGCCCTGTGTTGTTCCGCCGCTTCTTCCAGATCGCGCGCAAGGACGGCTCTCCGTGCTTGCGCGCCGACTCCATCTGGTTCATCTTTGACGCCGAGGCAGGCCGTCCCGTGCGTGTGCCCGAGGAGGAGGCAGCGCCGTACCGCGGCAGCGAGCCGCAGGGTGCCGTCGAGCCCGCCGAACGTCGCGTGAGGTGCACGATGGAGCTTGAGGCCGGCAAGCCGCTCGTGGTGAGCGAGCACCTGCTTGACTCCAACGGCCATGTGAACAACGCCAAGTACGTGCAGATTGCCCTCGAGGCCGCGAGCGCCGCCGCCGGACGTCCCTGGCCTGTGCACGACATCCGCGTTGGGTATGCCAACGCCGCCAAGCTGGGCGACACGATCGTCCCGCACGTAGGCATCTCCGACGACGAGGCCCAGGTTGAGCTTGCTGACGAGGACGGCACACCCTGGGCGACGGTGCTGTTTGCGTAAGGGTCACGTGCGGGATTAGGGAGGGACCATGGCCAGACGAACGACGCTTCGCGACGACGCGCTCGCCACATTGCAGCCAGTCTTTGAGCTGCGCGAGAAGGACCTGGGCACAGACGCGCGCCTGTCCGCCAAGGGCATGACGTTCAACACAGAGAGCTGGGAAGTCGTCAGCCTCGGACACCTGTGCGTCATGCGCATGCGGGCGTTCTTTGGCCTGATGAGCTGCAGGTCCTATCGGCGGACGCCCCGCTGCTCAACCTGGACTGGGTCAAGGCCTTTGGCACCGAGACCCAGATTGCCGAGTTCTACGACACGCAGCTTGCGCCCTGGCCCGACACGTCCCAGGCTGCCTTTGAGGCCATTGGCAACGCCTACGCGGACCTACCCGACGCACCAGCCGGCGACCCGCACTGGTACGACGACATCCTGTACCCCTGCTCGACCCACAAGAAGGGCAAGGGGCTGGGAGAGCATATGTCCCGTGCTGCCCAGGACTACCTCAGGACGTACGTCAGGCAGTTGGCAGAGGCCGCGCCCTGCGACCCGGCGTCAAAGTCGGCAAAGGTGCGCGGCTTTGCCGAGAGGCTGTTCGAGGAAGGTGGCCCTGCAGTCGACCAGGTGGCCAAGCTCTTTGGCCAGACGACCGCACGCAGGCTCGTCCTTCAGCACATGTACGGAGTACACCTGACCAACTAGCAAGGCACCGCTTGGAGGCTTGCCATGACCACGTTTCTCATACTGTTCGCTGTCGCGCTTGTGTTCAGCAGCATCGGGTTCAAGAAGTACGTCTGGTTCATCTCAATCGGCTACGGGGTGGCGGTTGCCGCGATTGGCGTGGCCCTTCTCGTCATGTTCCGCGAGCAGCTGACTGCAGGCACGCTGTGCGCCTGTGCCCTGCTTGTTGTCTACGGGCTCAGGCTTGGAGGATATCTTGCCCTGCGCGAACTGAGGTCGTCAAGCTACAACACCAAGATGAAGGGAGAAATCAAGAGCGGCGACGATATGGGCATGGGCGCCAAGTGCGCCATCTGGGTCAGTGCCGCGCTCCTGTACGCCTTCGAGACCTCCCCTGTCATCTTCCGGCTGACCAACGGCTCGGGAACTGACAAGCTGTTGGTGGTAGGCCTGGTCATCAGCGCCCTCGGCCTTGTCATCGAGACCACGGCAGACCTGCAAAAGAACGCCGCCAAGAAGGCAAACCCCGCACGCTTTGTGGACACGGGCCTCTTCCGCGTGGTCCGCTGCCCCAACTACTTTGGCGAGATGCTGTTCTGGACGGGCATGTTCGT
>CAJOGH010000111.1:0-4084 GCA_905233865.1 uncultured Atopobiaceae bacterium | reverse complement strand
GGCATCATCTACGTGATGTTCGGCGGCGCCCGCAGGCTGGAGATCCGCCAGAACAAGTCATACGGGGACGACCCCGAGTACCAGCGCTACGTGAGGACGACGCCCATCATGGTCCCGCTTATCCCGCTCTACTCTGTCGAGAAGTACACGTGGCTTGTTGCGTGATAATAGTCGAAAGATGAAAACGAGGCTTGGGAGAAGAGCATGAAGGGGATCGTCATCTACGGCTCGCGCTACGGATCGGCCAAGACATACGCCGAGGAGCTGGCGAAGCGCACCGGCTTTGAGCTGCGCCCGTACCAGTCCGTTGGTGAGATTGACGAGTATGACGCCATAGCGTACGTGGGTGCCATCTACGCGGGCAGCGTCATGGGCATGAAAGCCACCCTCTCAAAGCTCGACGAGGGCGAGGCTGCCGGCAAGCGAATTGCCATCGTGACGGTCGGGCTCACAGATGCGAACGACCCCGACACCGTCGCGCGCATCGAGGCGGGCATGCGCTCGCAGCTGGCCGAGAGCGTGTTTGAGGCCGCGAGCCTGTACCACCTGCGCGGCGGCATCGACTACTCGAGGCTGGGACTCGGGCACCGTGCCATGATGTGGCTGCTGCGCAGGACTGCGAGGAAGATGGACGAGAGCGAGCGCTCCAGCGAGATGCAGGCAGTCATGGACTCTTATGGCAAGAGCGTGAGCTATGTGAACACCGACCTCGTCGCGCAGATTGCGGACGAGCTTATGGCGTGATTGCCGCGCGGCCGTGTTGGTGTGGACTGAGAACCAAGCCGCGACCATACACTTTGACATGAATCTTTGAACTAACTCCCTTGTCAACTGGGGTTTTGCAACAGCGACACCTGAAAGTGTATGGTCATTTTCCGCACGACACCGCGTTCACGCGCCCTCCATACGAAAGGTCTAGTATGAACGGCCGCTGAAGTTATGAGAGGAGGTCGGTGTGAGGCACCTAGAACTCAAGATAGGCACGCGGCTCGCGGATCGCGAGCGCGCGCGCAAGGCGTCGCGACGTGCGCTCGCGCCGACATTTGCCAGGCGCACGCACACAGGCGGCCTGAACCGACTGATCAAGCGGCTTTCCGGAAGCCGCTGGCAGCACGTGTAGTTAGCTCTTATCGCCATCACGGGGCCACACGAGGTTGACGAGAAACTCGAACTCGCGGTACGGGTGTACGTCAGAGATCTCGGAAAGTGACTCCACCAGCCCCCAGTAGTGCCACGAGTGCAGATCGCGGTCATGCACCGTGAAGCGCTCCCAGAGCTCGTCTCCCACGACCTCGTAATCGCGCTGGATAGCGCGCATGTTGGAGAGCTTGTCACCCAGCGCCACAATCTTGGCGTCGCGCGATGCCGCTGCCAGGCGGTCAAGCGTGCCCTGGCGCCTGCGGACCCATGCCTCCTCGGCTGAGCCTCCGCCAATCTTGACCTCAGTCTCGGCCTTGACGAGCTCGGCCACGCGAGGCCCGAACTCGGCGCGGATGTCGCTCAGGGTATAGGGCGTGTCCTCGACAACGTCATGGAGCGCAGCCGCAGCCAGAAGCTCGGGGTCGGACGTAACGGACGCCACGATTGCCATGGCCTCCATGGGGTGCACGATGTAGGGCAGGCTGCCGCCCTTGCGGGTCTGGCCGGAGTGGGCACGGGTGGCAAACTCGATGGCCTTGTCGACCAGCGACGCGTCTGTGAGCAGGTCGGACATGAACCCTCCTAACGCGGTGCGACGTCCTCGTGCGGACTAGTGATGCCAACGCTGGCCGCTCGTCGGATAAAGCGCATGGCCGAGGCGTCGGAGTTGAAGCGCTCCCCCATCACAATGGTGATGAAGCTGCGCATCTGGCGCAGGCCCCCGCCCGAGCGGATTATGCAGGAGATACAGAGGTTCTGCAGGCCGATCGTGCCGGAGATGATGTCAAGGCCGGTGCCCTCGAGCTGTGCTGTGGCCAGGTTGTACGCGTCCTCCGAGTAGTGCGTGATCATGCGATCGATGTCCCCGATGCGCTCGAAGCCCATCATATGGAACACGCGCAGGTAGGGATGGTAGGAGCCACGGGAGATCTCGGCGCCGTTGATGGCGGCGATGCGCTCGTTGAGCGGTCCGAAAGGGTCACGTTCCAGGTAGCGCTGGAAGGTCTCACCGTCCAGTTCAAGATCGTCGTAGCGTCCCTCGCGCATGAGGGCGACGACCGTCGTGCGGTACTCATCCAGGCCGTCACGGATGCGCACGAACTCCTCGTCCGCGATCTCAATGAGGCTCGCCATCTTGGAGTACGAGCGCACGAAGCGAGCGGGCACCTCGAAGTCGGTCTTGTAGCCCGTGTCGTGTGTGATCTGGGCCCACACGTGCTGTAGCGCCGAGCGCATCTGAACCTCAAAGCGAATCTCGTTGAGCTCGGGCATGGCCGGGTCGTAGTAGAGGGTCCGCGGCAACCGGCAGATGTAGTGCAGCGACAGGTAGCCAAACTGGCTGGGTTGCAGCGCCGCGCGCTTGTCGACCGAGTTCTCCCAGTCCATGTCAAAGGTGCGCTCGATGAAGGAAGCCACGAGCTCGACGTCATCGGCGTAGTAGGTGACGATGCGCTCGCCCAAAAGGTCGGTGATGTCGTCGACAGAGGCATAGCGCTCGCCCTTGAGCGCGAGCTTGCCCGCCAGGCTCTTACGGGTCTTGATGCGCGAGGCCGTCGCAAAGACCTCGATGTGCGTGTTTTCCAAGAAGTGCGAAATCTTCTGGTCAACGATCTCCTGGAGGCGCTCGAGCACAGGCGTGCGTGCGTCAAACTGCGAGAGGATTATCTCGCAGTGCATGTCCAAGCTGTCCTCGATCTCGCTCATGAGTGGCTACGAGAGGTTCTTCTTAATGGACAGGATGTTCTGCCCGTTCTCGTAGGTGTAGGAGATGTCATCCATGCTGTTCTTGACCAGCAGGATGCCCAGGCCACCCGGATCGCGCTCATCGGCGGGCAGCGTGATGTCGGGGTCGTCGGCGGCCAGCGGGTCATAGGGCACGCCATGGTCGATGAAGGTGACGACGACGGCAATGGGATCCTGCTGGACCTCGACGCGCACGGTGGCGGGGCCGATCTCGGGACGATAGGCGTAGCTGACGATGTTGCTGAGCAGCTCGTCGACGGCGATGTCGATCTGACGCTGGTACTTGACCGGGCAATCCAGCTGCTCGAGCTTCTTATCGACAAAGTCGGCAGCGGTGGGAATGTTCTCTACGGTTGCCTCGATGGTGAGCTCGTCCATGATGTCCCCTGCCTACTCGATGGTGAGAATGGTGGCAAATCCCGTGACCTCAAAGACTTCCATCACGGTCTCGTTGACGTTGTGAATGACCATCTCCCCCTTGCCGGCCATGGCCTTCTGGGCGCCCAGGATGACGCGAAGGCCCGCCGAGGAAAGGTAGTCGAGGTCAGCGAAGTCAATGTCCAGGCGGGTCACCTTGTCAATGTCCTCCTGGATGGCGGTCTCAAAGTCAGGCGCGGTGATGGTGTTAATGCGCCCCTTGACGGCCATGTGCATCGTGCCGTCGTCGATGGTCTTGGTTATGTCCAAGGGTACTCCCCTCTCGTTGACGTACTCGTTCAAGTATAGCGGGTTGCAAGACAGGAAGGCTCACGCATCGGCGGATGGGCAATGGGGGAAGAAGAGCATCAGACTTTTAAGAGACAAGTGCTACGTCCACTTGTCTCTTAAGAAGTTTATGAAAGGTTAGGTGTCGAGGACCTTGGCGTTGGCGTAGTGGTAGAGCTTGGAGGGCTGTAGCTCGCCGTCAGTCCAGCGCGCCTTGACCCACTGCGGCATGAGGGTAAGGGAGAAGCGCGCCGGAGAGCCGTCGTCCAGCTCGACCGGTATCCAGCGGGCAAAGGCAGAGCGCACCGCCTGGCGCCAGCGGTCATCGGCAACGCCATACCGCTCGAGCAACCCCATGACCCGCGCGGCATCCCCTTCCGAGAAGGACCTCATCACCAGCTCGGGGCGCTCCAGGCCAAACTTTAGGTCGACGGCAAAGGTGGGGCCAAGCGTACCATCGGGAAAGACGTCAAACTGAAAGTCGACCGTGTGCGGA
>CAJOGH010000110.1 GCA_905233865.1 uncultured Atopobiaceae bacterium | reverse complement strand
TTGTCCGCGGCTGGACGCCGTGGTGCCAGGTGTTCCCAAGCGCCGAGGCGTCCGTTGCGCTCCAGACCAAGCTTGGCCTGCGCATGAGCGCGTACGAGTTCTACTACGTCAGTCTGTGACGTGCGCCGCCGAGCCTGTGGCACCGCGTGTTGGGAGATATTGTCCCCCAGATGCGCTAGGGTAGGGAAGGAATGCGACCGTTAGGAGACACATGCCCATCAACAGGACGAACAAATGCGCTCCCGACCTACCGCTGAGCCTGCCCAGGAGCTTGGCCACCGAGGTCGACGAGGTCCGCGCGCACCGCTCGGCCTCTCCCTTTGCGGCCAAGAACTCCATGGCCATCCGTCGCGAGGCGCGCGATGCCGGCACCTACGAGCGTCCCGCCTACGTGCGCGATGCCGAGAAGATCATTCACATGCCGGCCTACAACCGCCTGGCCGGCAAGACCCAGGTGTTCTCGTTCCATGCCAATGACGACATCTCGCGCCGTGGCCTGCACGTGCAGCTTGTGAGCCGCGTGGCGCGCGACATCGGCCAGTCACTGGGACTCAACCTGGACCTCATCGAGGCCATGGCGCTGGGCCACGACATTGGCCACACGCCCTTTGGCCATGCGGGCGAGCGGTTCCTCAACGACTGCTACCACGAGCGCACGGGCCGCTACTTCATGCACAACGTCCAGAGCGTGCGCGTGCTGGACGTGCTGTACGGGCGCAACCTCTGCATGCAGACGCTCGACGGTGTCATCTGTCACAACGGCGAGTTTGAGCAGCAGCGCTTTGAGACCAGCGGGCTGGACAACTTTGCGGACTTTGATGCGATGGTCCAGAGCTGCTGGGAGCAGGGTCCGGCGGCGGGCAAGCACCTGCGCCCGGCCACGATGGAGGGCTGCGTGGTGCGCATTTCCGACATCATCGCCTACGTGGGCAAGGACCGTCAGGATGCCATCATCGCGCACATCGCCGACGAGGACACCTTCAAGGATGGCCTGGGCAGCGCGTACAACACCTGGGCGCTTTCTGCCTTCATCACCGACGTCGTGGCCAACAGCTTTGGCAAGAGCCAGATTTGCATGAGCGAGGAGGCGTTTGCCGAGCTCAGCCGTGCAAAGCGAGAGAACTACGACAAGATTTACCTGTCCAGTGAGGTCAACGGCGAGTTCTCGGATACCACGAGCAAGCTGTTCCACGACCTCTACGAGCATGAGCTTGCCACGCTCGAGGCAGGCAACGAGGACAGCGCCATCTTCCGCCACCACATCCGCCCGGTGAGCAGGCAGCTTGCCAACTACGGGCGCACCTACGACTGGCAGCGCGACCTTGACCTCACGGTGGTGGATTACATCTCGTCCATGACCGACCAGTACTTCATGGATACCTGCGCGCGCCTGTTCCCCGAGGCCGCCAAGGTGTTCCCGTACCACGGATACTTTGACGGCCTTGGCGCATAGGCGTGGTCGCGGCCGTACCGTCGCGTCTGCCTACGTTACCGTTGCGTGGCACGTTTGCGCCTGCCGCGAACGGTCGGCGTCGCGGTGGGCTATCCTGATGCCAGGCACATCAGGAAGGTAACCAATGCCCCAGCAGGCTCCATACAAAGGCGACTCGCGCCCGCTCATCGGCATCTGCTCGCGCCCCTGCGAGGGTGAGGTTGATGCTGGTCGCACAGCCATCAACCAGGCCTATGCCGACAAGATCGCGGCTGCTGGCGGCTTGCCGATCGGCCTGCCCTACGCGGAGTTTGCGGCGGACATGGCGCATGCTCTTATCGCCCGCATTGACGGGCTTCTGCTCACGGGCGGCGGGGACATGGACCCCAGCAGCTTTGGCGGGCAGGTCTATGACGCGCGCTCGCACGCCGACATTGACGGCAACCTGCCGCTGCGTGACTCCTTTGAGGCGGCCATGGCGCGCGAGGCGTGGGAGATTGACATGCCCACGCTGGGAATCTGCCGTGGCTCGCAGATGCTCAACGTGTTTCGCGGCGGCACCCTCTGGCGCGACGTGCGCGAGCAGGCGGCCGACGTGGACGTGAGCCGCCACCTGATGATCGACCACTTTGACCACCCGTGCCACCGCGTGCAGATCATGGAGGGCTCGAGGCTCCATGAGGTGCTGGGCGTGGACGAGCTGGCGGTCAATTCCGTGCACCACCAGTGCATCTGTGCCCCGGCGCCGGGTGCGCGCATCTCCATTCGCGCCAAGGACAGCACGCCAGAGGGCATCGAGTACCCGCAGAGGACCTTCTTCATGGGCGTGCAGTGGCACCCCGAGATGATGGACAACACGCCGCAGCTCTTTGAGGCGTTCGTGCGTGCCGCGCGGGCGTTCGCGGCCTCGCGCTAGAGGCTTGGCACGTGCGGCATCCCAACCAGACAGAAAGGCTATGACCATGACCCAACCTAGCCGCGCGCTTACCGTGCGTGCCCTGATCCTTGGCATGATTGGCTCGGCAATCCTCACGGCGAGCTCGCTGTTCATCGCCCTCAAGATGGGCATGCTGCCGTGGCCCATCGCGTTCGCGGCCATCACGTCGGCGCTGGCCCTGCGCGCGCTGGGCTCGCGCGACATCCACGAGGCTAACGTGACGCACGCGGCCATGAGCGCGGGCGCCATGATTGCTGGCGGCCTGGCGTTTACCGTGCCCGGCCTGTGGATCATGGGGGCAGGGGAGGACCTCACGGTCGTGCAGGTGCTGCTTGCCACCATCGGCGGCACCGTGCTGGGCCTGCTTGCCTGCGCGGCGCTGCAGCCCTACTTCATCCACCGCCAGAAGCTGGCGTATCCCATTGGCCGCTCGGCCGCCGACACGCTGCGCGCCGTGAGCGAGAACTCCGCGGCCGACGCGCCCTACCTCTTTGGCGGCCTGGGCTTTGGCGCGCTGTGGGCGGTGCTGCGCGACACGTTGAGCGTCATCCCGCAGATGCTGTTCTCGTGCACCGTCGGCGGCGTGAGCCTTGGCATGTACAGCTCGCCGATGACCGTGGCCATGGGCTTCATGGTCGGCGTGGTGCCCGCGCTCGTGTGGGTGGGCGGCGCCGTCCTGGGCCACCTTGGCGTCGGGCTTGCGCTGCCCGCGGTCGGCGTCATCCCGGCCGACGCCATCGACGCGGTGCGCACCTCGCTGGGCCTGGGCCTCATGCTGGGCTGCGGTGCGGGCGCCATCGTGAGCGGCATCATCGGTGCCGCGCGCAAGCGTGTTGGCGACAAGAGCGTGGAGGCGGAGAGCGCCTCGCTCCTGCGTCCGGGACGCACGGTCATCGCGCTGGTGAGCGCTGGCGTGGCGGCTTGGATTGCCTTCGTGTGCGGCTGGGGCCTGGGCGTGGGCGTCATCGTGACGCTGGGCGCGTGGTTCGCGGTGTTCCTGTCAGGTTGGCTCACGGGCACCACGGGCATCAACCCCATGGAGATCTTTGGCATGCTCGTTTTGCTGCTGGTGCAGGCGATGCTCCACCAGACGAGCACGACGACGCTGTTCTTGGTCGCCGCCGTCGTGGCCGTGGCCTGCGGCATTGGCGGCGACGTGATGAACGACCTCAAGGCGGGAGACGCCCTGGGCACGCCCGCACGTGACCAGTTCTGGGGCATGGTCGCGGGCGCCGGTGTCGGCGCGGTTGTTGCGGCCCTTCTCATCATGGTCATGCATGACGTCTACGGCTCCGAGGCCTTTGGTCCCACGTCCACCTTCGTGAGCGTCCAGGCTGCCAACGTGGCGGCCATGGCGGGCGGCATCTCGCACGTGCCCGCCTTTGTGACAGGTATTGTGGCCGGCGCCATCATGACGGCGGTGGGCCTGCCGGTGATGACGCTGGGCCTTGGTGTGTACCTGCCCTTTTACATGTCGTCCGGCGCGCTCGTGGGCGTTGTCGTCCGTATTGTCATGGAGCGCGTGGTCCGCGCCCGTGCCGGTGAGGACAAGGCCGACGAGAGCGCGCTCGCGCTGGAGACGCGCATGGGCGCCGTGGCGTCTGGCCTGCTTGGCGGCGAGTCGCTCGCAGGCGTCGTCATGGCCCTCATCGCCATGTGGACCATGTTCGTGCACTAGCTATCCGCCCGCCCGTGGAGCGGGGGCAGGTTCTTGTTAC